>JADFVK010000049.1 GCA_015222495.1 Pseudomonadota bacterium | reverse complement strand
TATCTGGAACAATCCAATTTAATTTCTCAGGATGTTGTGGCAATGCTGGATGCTGAAGGGGATATTAATCTGAATCTGGATTTAAATATTCCGACTGAGCAAGGAGAGGGAGAGCCGGATACTAAAGTCTTGGTGAGTTTCAAGGATGCAGATTATTATCCGCCGGGCCTGGAGCGGAAAAAAGGCATGGTGAGCCATATTAAAGGGGATATCATGGTTCATAATAAACAAATAGATGGAAAAAATATATCCGCATCTATTATGAACTCTCCTGCCCGTATAGGCATTAAAACAGATTCTCGATTAACTAGAAAAAATAAAGAACCTAATATCAATGTCAGCTTAAATAGTCAGTTGTCTTTTAGTCAATTAGAAGAGTTTAATTTAATACCTAAAAAGTTTAGTAATTTAAAAAACTATATCTCTGGAAGTACAAATGTAGTTTCAAATATTAATTTACCCAATGAGGAGCAGGCATTTTCATTTTCCATTAAAACGGATCTTAAAGGTCTCAACTCTCAACTTCCCTTACCATTTAAAAAGCAAAAAAATGAAAAAATTATTCTCAAAGGAAGTTATTCAGAGTATTCAAGTCAGACTATAAAACAGCCACAGATAAATATTGATTATGCAGATAAGATATCATTAGTCCTATTATTAAATAATATTAAAAATGAAATGAACCTTAGCAAGGCACATCTTTCATTTACTAAAGAAAAAGCCCGTCTTCCGAAAAAAGATGTCTTAAAAATTTCAGGCCGGGTTGCAGAAGTACCTCTTGCTGAGTGGGTTACTGTCTTAGAATCTCTGGAAACTGAGAAACTTGAACCGGTTAGGCAAAAAAACTTTTTACCAATTGAACTTGCCTTGACAGAATTGATTTTGCCAGAGCTTGCTTATTTTTCAGATGAGAATAATGCTGATTCATCTAAGGAAACTCAGGAAGATGAGCCAGAAACTATTAGTAATATGGAACCCGGAGAGTTTCCGTTGATAGATGGTTTTATTGAATCAATAAAGCTCGGTGAAGTAGATTTAGGTAAGCTCAGTGTTGAAACAAGTCGTGTGGACAAAGATATACTTTTCGATAAGTTACATCTGCAGGGTAAAATATTCTCGTTTAAAGGTAAGGCCAGCTGGAACCATTGGTATGATATTCCTGAAGTGAATATTGAAGGTAAATTAACATCGGATTCTATAGAAGAGTTTAATAAGCAACTACAACTTGATGAAATTATTAGACAGGGTAAAGCAGAAGCATCGGGTTTTGTTAAATGGCAGGGTGCTCCTAGTGATTTTAGTAAAAAAAATCTAAAAGGTAATATTCATATTGATGTTCAAAAAGGTAGTTTTATTGATGCTAAGCCAGGTGCAGCAGGGCGTTTATTAGGCTTGCTCAATTTAAATGAATTAACTCGTCGGATTTCTCTGGATTTCACCGATGTGAAAGATGAAGGTTTTAGCTTTGATACTATTAATGGTGATTTTAAATTTCTTAATGGAAATATTTATACTGATAACCTGCGTATTCTAGCTCCTAGTTCTAACTTGCTTATCACCGGACGTACCGGAATGGTGGCTAAAGATTTTGATCAAAAAGTGATTGTTATTCCAGAAATATCAGCAACTTTACCTATTGCCGGAGCAATGGTTGCGGGACCCGCTGGTGCTGCAATAGCCTGGATTGGCCAAAAATTAGTGGGTCAAGAAATTAATAAAATTTCAGCTTTTACTTATTCTGTGCAGGGGAGTTGGGATAGTCCTGAAATTGAAAGAGATAGATCAAAAAAACCAACAAGTACTGATATAAAAAATGTATTGGAGCTCCAGGAAACAAAAAAAACTGATTCGGATAAAAAGAAACTTGATGCTGAGCTTAACTCAAAGATTGAAAACCCATTTTTAGATAATTAAATGTAGTTAAAATAATATTGTTTTTTTATAAGCTTGTATTTTTTTGTTTAATCGTTGAAACTATAGAATCCTACTAAGAAATATGACTTTATTAAGGACGTTTGATAAATAATGGTAAAAGTAGCAGCAATCCAAATGGCCTCAGGGTCAAATGTAAATGGTAATATCAGCGAAGCAAGCCGCTTGATTTCTGATGCGGCTGCACAAGGTGCAAAGTTAATTGTTTTGCCCGAAAACTTTTCACATATGGGTATGGCTGAAGCAGATGTTTTGACGGTCGCAGAAGATTTTATTGGCGGCTCAGAAAAGCGTTGCCGTGTTGAAGATGATCGACAGACTCATTGTCAGGTGCAGGCATTTTTATCATCAATTGCTAAAGAAAAAGGAATATGGATTGTCGGGGGTACTATTCCCTTGAAATCAAAGGATTCAAAAAAAGTACATTCAGCTTGTTTGGTTTTTAATGACCAGGGAGAAGTGGCAGCACGTTATGATAAAGTGCATCTTTTTGATGTTGACTTAGGTGAAAAGTGTGGAACTTATAATGAATCTACTTATATTGAAGCAGGTGACAGAGTCACTGTTGTAGATACTCCTTTTGGAAAACTGGGTCTGGCTATTTGTTATGATTTACGTTTCCCTGAATTATTTCGTGATATGGCTGCTCAAAAAGTTGATATTATTTGTCTGGTTTCTTCATTTACAGCAACTACAGGCAAGGCACATTGGGAAGTTCTTAATCGAGCTCGAGCCATAGAAAATTTAAGTTATGTCATTTCTTCTGCTCAGGGTGGCTATCATGTGAATGGCCGTGAAACTTTTGGTGATAGTATGATTGTTGATCCCTGGGGAGGCGTTATCGATCGTTTGGTCAGAGGTTCAGGTTTTGCTATTGCAAAAATTGATACAACCCAGTTGCAAACTATTCGTAAAAAGTTCCCGGTTCTGGAACATATAAAATTACCTTGTCGTATGAAATAGTCTTGATTTTATTGTAAATCAATACAATATTGAATATCTACAAAAAATAAGCCAGAATCATTGCTACAAAAATACCGCTGATTAAGTATAATTTCCAACCTATTTTGAGCTTCTGTGTTGTTACTTTTATAGGTGATAACAGCATAGTCATATCAGCTTCTAATGTTTTTCTAAGTTAAAATATATCCATTACCAAACTGAATTACAAAAACTCTAACTAATATGAATGATAAAGATTTGCTTAGAATAAATTTATTAGAAGGGGTTGTATTTAGAAGAGAGATATACATCTCATAAAAGTGGTACCAGTGGGCGGACTCGAACCGCCACGCTATTGCTAGCGGCGGATTTTGAATCCGCTTTGTCTACCAATTCCAACACACTGGCATTATAAAATTGAGCCACTATTATAGGGTATTTTAAAAAACAGACAAGTTTTTTTATGTATTTTTAATCAAGTCCTAATTTTTTTAAACTATAACGAAATTGGCGATAGGTCACACCCAGCAATTCTGCTGCGGCTTTTCTATTCCAATGTGTTTTTTCAAGTGCCTGTTTTATTTGCTGCTCATCTTTTAATGGGGATTCTGAAAAAATGATAGTTTCTGAAGTACTATCAGAGCTTGGAGTAATAGCAGGAATATTCTCATGCAGTGATAAGTCTGAGGCTTGTATGAGTTTATCATCACATAGTGCAACTGCACGTTCTAAAATATTTTCTAATTCACGGACATTACCAGGAAATGAATAATTATTAAGAACATTAATGGCCTCTTGTGATAAAAGATACTGAGTATCTTCATCTGAAAGTTTTCCTAAAAAGAATACTGCCAAGGGGCTAATATCATCTTTTCGTTCTCTTAATGGAGGCATTATTAATTCAATGACATTAATACGATAATAGAGATCCTGACGAAACTCCCCATCAGCAACTAATTGCTTTAAATTTTTATGTGTTGCACTGATCAGGCGAATATTTATTTTTTCTTCCTGGGGAGAACCAACAGGTCTAATAGCTTTTTCCTGTATTGCTCTGAGAAGCTTGACCTGCATTGAAAGAGGTAAGTCGGCAACTTCATCCAGAAATAAAGTACCATCATGAGCTGCTTGAAATAAACCATTTTTATCTTTATGGGCGCCAGTAAAACTACCCTTTATATGGCCAAAAAATTCACTTTCCATAAGTTCAGTAGGAATTGCCCCACAGTTAACTGGAATAAAGGGTGAATCTGAACGTGAACTCAGCTCATGAATTTGTTTAGCGGCCAGCTCTTTACCTGTACCGGATTCACCGCTAACAAAGACGGGAGCTTGACTTTTAGCTAATTTGTTGATTAAAATTTTCGTTGTTTGCATGGCAATAGAATTGCCTAGTAAACGTGTGGTCTGGTTATTATTGTTAAGATTTTGTGAATCGGGAAGAGTTTTTTTGGTTAAACTTTCCTGGTTCTTTTCACTGCTACCTTCAACTTGTTGTTGTGATTTATTTGCCAATTTAACTGCTGATTTCACTAAATTTCTTAATTCAGCTAACTCTAATGGTTTGGAAACAAAGTCAAATGCACCTGCTTTTAAAGCTTCAATGGCAGTATCCATATTGCCATGAGCACTAATCATAGCAACAGGAATATGCTTTGCCTGTGTTTGAATTTTTTTAACCAGCTCAATGCCATTGCCGTCAGGCAAACGCATATCCGTTAAGCAAATAGATATATTCTGCTCATTAAGATGTTTGTATGCCGTTTGTAAATTTTCTGCTGATAGTGTATCAATGTCCATGCGGTTGAGAGTTAACTCTAACAATTCACAGATATCGGGTTCGTCATCAACAATAAGAGCCAGTGGTTTTATCATTTTTAATACTCATGAGTAATCTATCTTTAATATACAAAGTTGAAAATGTTTTCAACTTACCTTGTTGGCCAAGGATTTATCAATGTGTGCAAAGTTCAGTTGAAAACAGACACCTTCTTCGATTTCAATATATTCTAATCGAGCCGAGTTACAGCTTGCTAATTCCTGGGCAATGTATAAGCCAAGTCCTGTACCGGAAATTTCTGTGGTAAAAAAAGGCTCAAAAAGTCGTGGTAGATCTTTTTGGGCTATTGGATCACCATAATTCATTACTTGCAGATAGGTTTTGCCTATAGTAATAATTATGGGCTTAACATGTTGATTCTGTTCAACAGTATGTCTTAAGGCATTTTGAATAAGATTATTAAAAATTTGATAAAGGTGCTGTGGATCAAAATATATTCTTAAACTGGTGGATTCAAGCTTTATTTGAAAACGCTCTTGTGGTAAATGAATATATTCTTTGAAAAATTCCTGTACCCAGTTCATTAAATTTAAGATTTCCTTTTCGGCCTGGTTACGTCTGCTCAAATCTAAAACTGTAGTGATAATATCATTGACTCTTATTGATTGTTTTTCGATGATTTGGGTTAATCTTTTATCTGTTTTTTCCAGAACAGGGGATTCATTGAGTAGTTCTCCAGCATGTCGAATGGCTGCTAAAGGGTTTCTTAATTCATGGGCAATACTTGCCGTTAAACTTCCTAATGAAGCAAGTTTTAATTGCTGTGCATGTTGGGCTAACTCAGTATCATTTTCAATAAAAATTACAGCACCACTTTGAATAGAATTTCCTAATAAAGCAAAGCGGGGGGTAAATAGTGATGAGTTTTCACCAAGTTTAATACTATCAGAACGGGAGTTAGCGGCTGCTGAATTAAAGTTTTTGTGCCATGCCTGAAAGAGTTTATTAAGTTCCGCTGAGTAATCTATAAGATTTAACTGTTTATAACTGGATGAAGAGCCATTCAATATCTGCTGTGCTGTATCATTAAGTAATTTAACATTACCAAGATGATCAACCACAATGACTGCTGTTTGCAGACGTTGCATAATAAACTGAGTTAATTGCTCCATATTGGCTAAATCAATTTCTCGTTGACTGGCAATTTCAGCACTTTCTTCGGTTTTATTGACTAGATAATTGGTTAAAAATGCTGTTAAAAATAATATGCTGCCCAAAAGTCCGGATTGAGTATAATTGACAGAGATATTATAACTAAACTGTAGAGAGGCTTGCTCTAAAAGTAATAAGACACTGGCTAAAGCAGCGTAAAAAAGTGTGGAACGTGCCATGGATAGAATACTAATTGAGGCAATCGGAATAAGTAGTAATAAACCAACGCCACTTTTTACTCCACCACTGGCATGCATTAGCAGGATAATAATACAAACATCAATAAGGATATGAACATGTGTTTGCAGCCATAAGGCAGGCCAATGCCAACGAATGGTGATACCAATAATAAAACTAGCTGTGAGATAGGCAAAACTCATAAACTGAAATAATTCAGGCAGCATAATGCCGAAAGGAGGGAGCTTGACGCCGGTAAAAATTAAGCTGACAAGAATACCTGAAATAAATAAGCGATATAAATTAAGAAGGTGTAACGGGCGCCACTGCTTTTCCTCGACAGAAAAAGTAGGTGTGAATTTTGGTAAAAATAGGCTTTGTTTTGATTCTTTCATAATGCTATGAAAAGCGGTATTTATTAGGGCTTATGTTCAGTTTTATGCTTAGCTTTATGTTTTAAAAAGCTATCAAGATGCTCATAATTACAGAAAAAATCACCATCCTGATCAATACCCTCATTTTCAGGAATATGTATATTACAATAACGACAAGCTTTAATTTGTTGAATTTTTTGTGTTTCTTGTTCTTGTGTTTCTACATCATTAAGTCTATCAAGCCATATTTTTTTTAAAAAACGATAGCCTAGCCACATAAAGAAAAAAATACCAAGAATAAGTAATAAACGACCAATCACCGTTTGCTCCTAACTTTGTTTGGTTTCATAAATAGGCTATGAGGGAGTTGATTTTTTTATTTTAGCAGAAATTGTCTTTTTATGTATAAATAGTTGGAATTGGCTGACGTTTATGTTCTGTGAGGGTATAAATTTTAATGATTCTTTCATTTGTTTCCCTGGAAACGGGCTTTCCTTCAAGAAAGTCATCAATTTGATCATAACTGAGTCCTAATGCATCTTCATCAGCCTTAGAAGGTTCCAGACATTCAAGATCTGCTGTGGGGGTTTTTTCAATAAGTTTTTGTGGTGCCCCTAGTGCATCAGCAATTTGTCTCACTTGTCTTTTATTTAAACCAAATAGAGGGGCAATATCACAGGCACCATCTCCATATTTGGTATAAAACCCTGTAACATTTTCAGCTGAATGATCAGTGCCAAGCACTAAGCCATTTAATAGCCCGGCAATTTCAAATTGCACTATCATTCGCGTTCTGGCTTTGACATTTCCTTTGGCAAAATCAATTGTTGAGTCTGATTGTGTG
>JADFVK010000259.1 GCA_015222495.1 Pseudomonadota bacterium | reverse complement strand
CCTAATTGGTTTTAATGTACGGCAATTGGAGAAAAGACTTCATTATTAGCATCAAATGATGTATTGTTTATGCATCTATTTGGAGTATCTATTATGAGAACGACATTAAATATTGATGATAATTTATTAGAATCTGCATCAAGGTTAACGGGTGTAAAAGAAAAAACATCCTTAGTTAGATCTGCTTTGAAAGCATTAATTGCGCAAGAAAGTGCCAAACGTTTAGCATGTTTAGGTGGTAGTGAGCCTGAAGTTAAAAGCATTCCACGCAGGTAGTAAACTAATGTCTATGATTCTTGTTGATACTTCTGTCTGGATTGAACATTTAAGAAAAAACGATGCAGAATTAGTTCAACTCCTGAACAAAGGTCTTGTACTAATACATCCCTTTGTTATTGGTGAATTAGCGTGTGGCAATTTGCATAATCGTTCACAGATTTTGATGTTATTGGTCAATCTTCCAAAAGCAAAAGAAGCGAGTAATCAAGAAGTTTTGTATTTTATAGAGCATAATAAATTAATGGGATGTGGAATTGGTTATATTGATGCCCATCTGCTTGCTTCAACAGCACTTACTAATGAAACTAAAATATGGACTTATGATAAAAGATTAAAAACATTATCAAAGGGACTCGGTCTGTTAAAATGAATGACGATCAACTATTACGCTATTCACGGCAAATCATGCTGCCCTATGTGGGTTTTGAAGGTCAGGAAAAATTACTTAATGCCCGTGTTTTAATTATTGGTATGGGGGGACTGGGTTCACCGATTGCTATGTATCTTGCTGCTGCAGGTGTTGGTCATTTAGTGATTTGTGATTTTGATGAGGTAGATTTATCAAATTTACAAAGACAGATTGTGCACCTTAATACCGATCGAATTGGCATTAATAAAGCGGAATCTGCTAAGCAAACCTTAGAACAATTAAATCCTGAAATAACAATTACTGCCCTAACAAAAAAGCTTGAAAATGATGATCTGCTTGAACAGGTTAAACTGGCTGATGTAGTTGTTGATGGCACGGATAATTTTGATTCACGCTTTATGCTCAATCAAATATGTTTTTCTGCACAAACACCCCTGGTTTCCGGTGCGGCCATTCGTATGGAAGGGCAGGTGATAGTCTTTGCCAATCAGGGTGAAGGTCCCTGTTATCGCTGTTTATATAAGGATGATGTTGAGGAGCAGGCAGCTACCTGTTCTGAAAATGGTGTTCTGTCTCCTGTGGTCGGTATTATTGGTAGTGTGCAGGCTGTGGAGACTATGAAGCTGATTATGTCGATTGGTAAGCCTTTGATATCAAGATTATTATTATTAGATGCCTATAGCATGGACTGGCGTAGTTTGAAATTACCGGCTGATCCTGATTGTCCTGTTTGTTCCAGCCATTCAAAGCAGTCTGCTTAACGTTCTCTGATCAAACATGAATTTATCACCACTGTCTCTTTGCAGTAAAAAATGTTTGCAAAGCGACAGCGGCGAAAAATTCATTGGCCGAGGGCTCTTATCAAAAAAACATTGGCTGAAGGCTCTTTTATGCAAATAATATTGGCTCCCATGGATGGCTTGACCGATGCCTATGCCAGAGAAATCTTAACCGATATTGGTGGTTATGATTTTGCAGTGACCGAGTTTCTACGCGTCACAAATGCCCTATATCCACGTCGAGTTTTTTATCGACGTTTTCCGGAACTTAATCCACAAAGAATTAAGGCTGAACAACAACTCAGTCATACAAAATCTGGCACACCGGTTTTTTTACAATTATTAGGTAGTGACCCCCAGGCTATGGCTGATAATGCAGCCAAGGCTGTAGAGCTTGGTGCCTATGGCATTGACCTGAACTTTGGTTGCCCTGCTAAAACGGTGAACCGTCGGGAAGGGGGAGCCAGTTTACTGAGATATCCTGAACGCATTGAGCAAATAGTCCATGCCGTGCGTCAGTCTGTGCCTGAGCATATTCCAGTGACTGCTAAAATGCGCCTGGGTTATGAAGATCAATTACTTGCCCATGATAATGCTCTGGCCATTCAGCAGGCTGGTGCCAGCTGGTTAACCATTCATGCTCGTACCAAAAAAGATGGCTATCGTCCTCCGGCTTATTGGGAGGCTTTAGCACCAATCACAGAATTACTATCTATACCGATTATTGCCAATGGTGAAATCTGGAGTGTAGATGATTATTTTTTATGTAAAGAACGTAGTCTTTGTGAAAATGTGATGCTGGGACGTGGTGCTATGGTGAGTTTTGACCTGGCATTGCAAATTAAATGTCGTTTGGAAGATAAGACTATTAAACAATTAGATTGGTTATCAATTTGCCATTACCTGGAAAAACTGTATCAATTAATGAATCAAAATCCTGATCTGGATAATAAATATATCGCACCCAGATTAAAACTCTGGGTTAAATGGCTAATGCCTAATTATCATCAGGCTGAGACTATTTTTGCAGCATTGAAGCGTATAAAAGATCCTCAATTAGCCATTCAATTGATTAGAGAGAGCAGTGAGACTTAACATTTAATTAAATCTTGGTACATAACCGACCCACTTACCATCTACAGTGTTCTCATCATTATTTGAGTTAGTCACGCTGACAGAATGATCAGGGTGAACTCTAACAGAAACGACTCCGTCATCTTCACAAGTGACCTGTGAACCATCTTCCATGGTACAACCAAAAACCATAATACTTCTTCTCATTTTCTTAATTCCTTAGTAATTTAGTAGGTTATTATAATAGGCTTTTATTTGATATAAGTCAATGAAAAGATAATTGTTATAATAAATTTATGTTTTTAAGTTTTAATTCTTTATGAATTATGAGCTCTCATATATAATATGCGCCCATATCGTGGATGTTCTGTTTGTGTTAAACAGACAATTTTTTAAATTAATAGAGATTGAATAGAATGAATGTTAAAGAAATACAGAAAATGGCGCGTGATTTAGGTTTAAAGACAACAAAATTAAAAAAAGCTGAGATGATTCGTCTGATCCAAAAAGAAGAAAAAAATGATGAGTGTTATGGTACATCAAAGGTGACTTCTTGTGGTCAGAATGATTGCCTATGGCGTGCGGACTGCGTAAAAGCTTAATTATAAAAGGCTGTTGAATTGTTTTAAAAACTCTTCTACACGCCTTTTATTTACACCAAAATCACTATACCCCGTTCTGGAAGCAGAACGAATCTGTAAAGTATGATGTTTTACATCATTCCTCACTTCAAAATCATCAACAAATCTAAAAATCATTGAAGTAAATGTTGCGGATAGATAATTGGGCTCTTCTTTAATAATGCTTCCTCCCATCTGAAGAATTACTTTCTTTGCCATTAATACAATTTTATCGGCCTTTGTTTCATCGTAAACTAATGGTGGAATATATTGATCCGTTTTTTCAGGATATTCCGTATTAATACAATTGGGCGTATCAGGGCAAGCTTTTAGTTGATGATTGGATTCCAATGTACTGACTCCT
Organism: Pseudomonadota bacterium; assembly: GCA_015222495.1. Classification (GTDB taxonomy): domain Bacteria; phylum Pseudomonadota; class Gammaproteobacteria; order GRL18; family GRL18; genus GRL18. The sequence continues at coordinate 1,876 of JADFVK010000259.1, read as the reverse complement.
TGGGAAATTTGTTCTGCCTGAATACTGCTAGTTATTAACAACATCATTATTATCAATAAACAGGGCACTTTCTTTTTCATAATTACTCCTATTGTTGCTCTTTAGCCCCAAGTACTCTATAAACTTCGGCATAGCCATAATGTTCATAACGTCCAAAATCTCCTAGCTTTCTTGCCCTTACCTTTGTGAGCCAGGGAGTGGTGATGCCACAGAGATAACGGCAGCATAAATCAATGGAGGCTGGCTGAGCATACTGACTCATAATGGCATCATTTAATTTGCTAGTCATTAATCGTAATTCAACAGGATTAATAGACAAGTTTTCAATAGCTTCCGGCCATATTTGATAATTTCCCTGGCAGACTGAGCAATGTCCACAGTTCTCTGTTAATTGTGTATCGCCAAAGTAATGAGATAGTTGTTTGCTCAAACAGTGTGATGATTGAAATAGTGTAAGCATTTCTTTAATACGTTGAATCTGTGCCTGCTCTTTATGTTTGAACTTTTCATAGAGTTCAGTTGCTAATATATTAATATCAAATTGATTATTTAATACCTGATAAACGTCTGTCATTTGTTTGTTTTCTAAAATAATCCAGCCATTTTCCTGCAGGTAATCTAAGGCAATAATGACTCTTTGGCGATCAGTTGGATAATTTTTTAGTAATTGTTCAAAATCCAGAGTATTCCAAATCTTTGCTTTGTGGCTATGCTGAAAAACGGCCTGTATAAATACCTGTCTTTCTCCTTTGAATTTCTGGATGATGTCATTTTCTGAAATCAGAAACTTAAATTTATACTCAGCATAATAACTATATTTAGATTGAATAATGCCTTTAATTTCCAGATAAACTAATAGGGTTTTGAGTGCCAGAAGTCGAATATTACTTTGTGAGGATAAAGGATTACTCAGCACTTCCCATATATTGGATGTTTGTTTAATTTCATTTAAAACTATTTTAATACCGGAAAGTTCTGGAGTATCACCATAAACAAAATTTTCCAGAATATTAATACCATTCTCATTGGCCAGCAATAGGCAGTTTGAACTTTCACCGTCACGCCCGGCACGACCAATTTCCTGTGCATAATTTTCAATAGATTTAGGCAGATCATAATGAATAACATGACGAATATTATTTTTATCAATACCCATACCAAAAGCAATGGTGGCAATAATACAATGATTGTCAGAATTCATAAAACGTTCCTGAATCTGCTCTCTTAAATCATTTTTAAGCCCTGCATGATAGGCTTCTGCTATTACTCCATTTTGTCTGAGCCAATTACAAATATTTTCAGCTGTTTTTTGTAAGGTGACGTAGACAATGGTGGCCTGGCCTTGATGTGAATTAAGATAGTGTCCTAAAAAATTGAGCTTGTCTGATTTAATACTGGGGTTCACAATAATATTTAGATTTTTGCGATAAAAACCGGTGGTAATGATATGTTCTTTGTCTATGGAAAATTCTCTGGACATATCCTCAATGACATTGGCAGTTGCCGTGGCTGTTAATAGTAGAACCTGCTTAATATTAAACTGTTTTTGATAGTCAGGTAATTTAATATAGTCAGGTCTAAAATTATGTCCCCACTCAGAAATACAATGTGCCTCATCAATCACCAATAATGAAATTGTAATTTGTTTAATAAACTCTCTAAATCGTTCATTTTTTAAACGCTCAACAGAGATCATCAAGATTTTAATCTGCCCTGTTTTTACACCCTGTATAATCTCATTACTTTCCTCACGACTCTGTGTGGAATCGATACTGGCTGCCGGAATATTATGACTTTTTAAAAAATCTACCTGATCTTTCATTAATGCCAGAAGAGGTGAAACCACCAGAGTTAAATGGGGTAAGAGAATGGCTGG
>JADFVK010000048.1 GCA_015222495.1 Pseudomonadota bacterium | reverse complement strand
GGAACGGACGGGACTCGAACCCGCGACCCCCTGCGTGACAGGCAGGTATTCTAACCAGCTGAACTACCGCTCCGAAGTGGTGCGTATTGTAAGGTAATAAGAAAAAATTACAAGTCTTTTTAGTAAAATAATTATATTAGTTTACTAAAAAAATTATTTCTACTATCATTCAGCTCATTAAAAGCTTCTTTTCAGGACTATTATGGATAATACAAAGACTATCAGCCCTATTGTTTCACAGTTATGGATATATCCTATAAAATCTTTAGGTGGGATTTCACTGCTGACTGTACAGCTTGAAAAGAGGGGGTTACAGTATGATCGTCGTTGGATGCTAGTGGACAGTGATAATCACTTTATGAGCCAACGAAAAACTCCAAAAATGGCTTTAATCAATATTGAGTTAGCCGATTTTGGTCTGGCTGTCAGAGCACCTGAAATGCCTGTGTTAATCATTCCTTATCCTGACTCAGAGATAGAGCTCTATGATGAGGTAGAAGTAACCTGCTGGGAAGATACATTGATGGCACATCATATTAATACTGCCATAGATAACTGGTTCAGTGAGTTTCTTGGTGTTGATTGTCAATTAGTTTATATGCCTGAAAAAACTCTGCGTCCTGTGGATACTAATTTTGCAAAGAATAATGAAATAGCCAGTTTTTCTGATGGATTTCCTAATTTGATGATTAGTGAGGCTTCTCTTAAAGACTTAAATGGTAGAGTGGATATTGAGTTAACGATAAATCGCTTTCGCCCCAATATTGTTATTGCAGATTGTGAAGCCTATGCAGAAGATCGTTTAGGACATTTTATGATAAATAATATAAACTTTTATGCAGTTAAACCCTGTTCTCGCTGTATAGTCACCACAATAAACCCGCAAACAGCTGAAATAGAAAGCAAAGAGCCATTAAAAACACTGGCAAGTTATAGAAAGAAAAATAATAAAGTGATGTTTGGTCAAAACCTGCTGCATAAATTGAATAGTGCATATCCTAATGAATTAAAAGTAGGGGATAAAGTGGATGTAATTGAAGCCTCAGATGCTTTGATTTTTGATTAGATACAATAAGAAGAACTTGTGCTCTTGGGGTGCGGATGGGCACAAAATAAAAAAGTAATAAAAAATGATAAATAAAGAAGTTGGATTGGCGGTTAAATCTTTAACTTGTGAAAGAGGTTATCGGGAATTATTTAATGATTTAAACTTTGAATTATTACCCGGTGAGATTTTACATATTAAAGGTGAAAATGGAGCAGGAAAAACCAGTTTATTAAGAATAATAGCGGGTCTGGCACTACCAGTCAGTGGGCAAATTTCTTTTGCGGGTTATGATTGTCGAAAATATCGTAGTGAATATAATGAACAGCTGGCTTTTGTAGGACATAAGTTGGGTATTAAACTGGAACTAAGCCCGGTAGAAAACATTCAGAGTTATTGTGAATTAGGAAATAGCTGTACACCGCAGGATATTTTTAATGTATTGTCAAAAGTGGGTCTTTATGGCTTTGAAGAAATGTATTGCAATCAGCTTTCAGCCGGACAAAAACGCAGGGTAGCATTAGCTCAGGTTATTCTCAGTGATACTAAACTCTGGATACTGGATGAACCTTTTACTTCTTTGGATGTTGAGGGTATTGAATATTTTCTAAAAAGGATTCAACAGCATGTTGAACAGGGAGGCATGGTTTTGCTGACCACTCATCAGGAGGTTAATCTCAGCAATTGTACAATTAAATATCTGCAATTACCCAGTGGTGATATGAATGCATAAGCCATACAAAAATTTTGCTGTAATACGGCTTGAAGCTAAAACTTTTTGCGGTATAGACTAAAGCAATGCCCTATTTACTTTATGGACATTTAATGATTCTAAATATTAACTTTTGTTAATCTTTAATATCTTTCATACAATGAAATAACAGAGTAGAATACTCGATTTATACAATTATCAGGATAATATAGATTGTTCAAGGTGTTTCTTAGTTTAATAAAGCGAGATTTACGTCTGGCATTCAGACATAAAAGTGAAATATTAAACCCATTATTTTTCTTTGTTATTGTTGTGACACTGTTTCCTTTAGGTATTTCACCAGATAAACAAATTCTGGCAGAAATTGGGCCGGGTATTATCTGGGTGGCAGCTTTACTTGCATCTATGCTCTCTCTTGAGTCATTATTTCGTTCCGATTTTGATGACGGCACTTTGGAATTCATGTTATTAAGTGAATATCCATTATCCATTATGGTATTGGCTAAAATAGTGGTTCATTGGCTGATTACAGGCTTTCCTATTATTATTATTTCACCTTTATTGGGTACGGTGATGTTTCTCAGTAATGATGCCATTACGACATTGATGATTACTTTACTACTAGGTACCCCCATATTGAGTCTGATCGGGGCTATAGGAATGGCACTGGTGGTTGCATTAAAACGTGGGGGAATGTTGTTGTCCTTATTAGTACTGCCCTTGTATATTCCTGTGTTAATTTTTTCTTCTAATGCTGTAGGAAGTAGTATGGCTGGCCTTGCAATTAGCGGCCAGCTCTATTTCCTTGCGGCATTTATGGTTTTTTGTCTGACATTGGCACCTATTGCCACATCTGCTGCTCTGAGGGTTAGTTTAGAATGATAAAAGCAATTATTGCATTTCTTGTAAAAGTGTTCTATCAGCTTGCTTCGCCCAAACATTTTTATCGCATTGCGGGGAAGCTGATCCCCTGGTTTGGCTGGTTTGCCGCTGTTTTGTTGATTGCCGGTAGTATTGATGGGCTATTTATTGCTCCAGTAGATTATCAACAGGGTGACAGTTATCGAATTATATTTATTCATGTGCCGGCAGCCTGGATGTCTATGTTTATTTATATGGTAATGGCAACATCTGGTGCTATTGCATTGATCTGGAAAATAAAATTAGCGGATGTGATTGCCAGCAGCAGTGCTCCAATTGGGGCAGCCTTTACTTTTCTGGCTCTGGTGACAGGGTCGATATGGGGTAAACCAATGTGGGGTACCTGGTGGGTATGGGATGCGCGTTTGACTTCTGAGCTTATTTTACTGTTTCTCTATCTGGGATATATGGCCTTAGAATCAGCCATTGAAGATCCCCGGGCAGCGGCAAGAGCCTGTGCTATTTTAGCTATTGTCGGTGTGGTTAATATTCCGATTATTCATTACTCTGTGGAATGGTGGAATACCTTACATCAGGGTGCAACAGTTTCTAAAATGGATAAGCCCTCTATTCATCTTTCTATGTTAATTCCACTACTATTAATGGCTGTTGGATTTAAACTCTATTATGCAGCTGCAGTTTTATCTCGGGCACGTAATAAAGTACTGCTGACAGAACAAAATAGAACCTGGGTAAAAGAAGTGGTTGGGCTTGAATCAGGAGTAAAGCATGGCTGAGTTATTTCAAATGGGTAAATATGGCGTCTATGTCTGGTCTTCTTATGGACTGGCACTCATTGTGATGGGCTATGTAGTGATTAAGCCTGTTATGGATAAAAAAACATTATTAAAAGAACTTATGATGAAATATCGTCGTGAGAGCCATCAGCGTATTGAAAGTCAACAGAATAAAAATCAGGAACAAGAATCATTATGACACCTAAACGTAAAAACCGCTTGATATTAGTATTATTAATTATAGTTGGTTCAGGACTAGCCATTGCATTAGGTGCCATGGCACTTAAAGAAAATATTCAATATTATCTGAGTCCTTTAGATGTAAAAGCAGGAAAAGCACCGGAGGGCCAGACATTTAGATTAGCTGGACTGGTAGCTAATGATAGTGTTAAACGTGATAAAAATGGTTTAACGGTACATTTTGATATTACAGATAATGTTGAAACGATTACCGTCACTTATACGGGAATCCTTCCAGATTTATTCCGTGAAGGACAGGGTATTGTTGCTACAGGAAAATTGGAAGGTGTAGTCGCAGATGGCAAGCCCCATTTTATGGCAGAAGAAGTACTGGCCAAGCATGATGAAAATTATATGCCACCACCTGTTCAGGATGCCCTTGATAATGCTGAGAAAGTCAATGCTGAGAGAGTTAAAGCTGCAGGGGAGAAAACTCAATGATACCTGAGATTGGAAACTTTTCTCTGATTATTGCTCTGGCAATTGCTTTTTTTCTGGCGACTGTGCCGATGATTGGTGCACAAAAAAATAACCTGCAGCTAATGCAGTTTTCACGCTATGCGGTAGTTGCTCAGTTTTTCTGTATTTTAGTTTCTTTTATTGCTTTGACTTATTCTTTTACCATAGATGATTTTTCTGTGCGTTATGTGGCAGCGAACTCTAATTCAGCTCTGCCGATGATGTTTAAAATATCAGCTGTATGGGGTGCACATGAGGGATCATTTTTATTATGGCTCTTGATTCTTTCAGGCTGGACAATGGCGGTTGCTTTTTTCAGTAAAAGCCTGCCTATTGCTATGACATCCAGAGTACTTGCTGTTATGGGTATGCTGAGTATTGGTTTCTTATTATTTATTATTTTTACTTCAAATCCATTTGATAGACTTTTCCCGGCAGCTCTTGATGGTAAGGATCTGAATCCCTTATTGCAGGATTTTGGCTTAGTGATCCATCCTCCTATGTTGTATATGGGCTATGTGGGGTTTTCAGTGGTTTTCAGTATTACCATTGCCGGATTAATTTCCGGACAATTAGATTCTGCATGGGCGAGATGGTCTCGTCCCTGGACGGTAATTGCCTGGATCTTTTTAACTTTAGGTATCGCTCTGGGAAGCTGGTGGGCTTATTATGAATTAGGCTGGGGTGGCTGGTGGTTTTGGGATCCGGTTGAGAATGCCTCCTTTATGCCCTGGTTAGTTGGAACGGCTCTGGTACATTCATTGATGGTGACTGAGAAACGCGGTGCTTTTAAAAGTTGGACAGTACTACTCTCTCTGATGGCTTTTTCCCTGAGTTTATTAGGTACTTTCCTAGTTCGTTCCGGTGTTTTAGTCTCTGTACACGCTTTTGCTACAGATCCTACTCGTGGTTCATTTATTCTGGCCTTTTTGGTGCTGGTAATCGGTGGCTCTTTGATGCTTTATGCGATACGCGGCACTTCAATGAGCGGAGGTGGCCATTTTAATTTATTTTCCAAAGACACCTTTATGTTATTGGGTAATATTTTATTAACGGTTGCTTGTGCAATGGTGCTGCTAGGTACTTTATACCCATTATTAGATCAATTAATTGACTTAGGTAAGCTCTCTGTTGGTGAACCTTATTTTAATGCTGTATTTGTACCGATTATGCTGCCGGCTCTGGTGTTTATGTCGATGGCACCATTAATGCGCTGGAAAAATGATTCTGTGGCACGAGTGGCTAAATTAATGATCATACCTGTCAGTGTTGCATCTTTGATAGCAATATCTCTGTTCTTCTTAGAAAAGGGCTCAGTGATGGTTTCTTTAAGTGTTGGCTTAGCATCATTAATTACCATGAGTGTGGTAATGAGTTTTATTAAACGATTAAATACCAAAGACGGTGTGTTTGCTGGAATGAAGAAAATCCCCTTATCACACTACGGCATGAACATTGCTCACATTGGTGTCGCTGTGTTTATCGTTGGTGTGGCATTCACTGAATCTATGAGCCTACAAAAAGATTTGCGCATGGAAAAGGGAGATACCATCAGTTTAGGTGGTTACTCATTTACTTTTGAAGGCGCAAATTCTCGTGAGGGACCCAATTATATTGCTTATGAAGGACAGGTTAGTGTGATAGGTCCTAAAGGTGAGTCTGTGGGCATGTTAACACCTGAAAAACGTACTTATTATGTACGTGGAATGCCGATGACTGAGGCTGGTATTGATGCCGGATTATTTAGAGATTTATTTGTTGCACTGGCAGAAAAGTTAGACAATGGTGCATGGAGTCTGAGAGTTTATTATAAGCCTTTTATTCGCTGGATCTGGTTAGGTTGTATATTTATGGCTCTGGGTGGATTGGTGGCGATTTTGGATAAACGCTATCGGTTGAAGGTTAAGAGGGTTTAATACGTGTTATGGAGGTTGGTTCAACTTTATGAGGACGCCGTAGATACATCCATGTAGGCTTCGATTCGACATCCATGTCTCATAGACCTCATAAAGCTGAACCTACCTCCCTAACACTTCTATGGTATTTGTGTTGGGTGGGGCTGTCCCAGATCAAGAGCTTTGAGCAAAGCTACACTCCTTAGCATGGATTATGCGCACCTCAATTTTTATAAAGAAGAATTTAAATGAAAAAACAATTTTTAACACCGCTGATTATATTTGGTTTTTTAGTCATTTTATTAGTCGTCGGTTTAATGAAATCTGAGACTGTGCGGGATGTACCTTCGCCATTGATTGGTAAGGCTGTGCCTGAGTTTTCTATTTTAACAGTAGAAGATCAGGCTCAGTCATTTAGCAGTGAAGAATTAAAGGGGCAGGTTTCATTAGTAAATATCTGGGCTTCCTGGTGTGTATCCTGTCGTGCTGAGCATAAATTACTCAATGTTTTAGCTCAGCAAGGGGTTAAAATATATGGTATTAATTATAAAGATGAATTAGTAGATGCACGTCGCTGGTTATCTGCCTATGGGAATCCATATGTTAAAAGTGCTCATGATCTTACTGGTCGTGCTGGGATTGACTGGGGTGTTTATGGTACCCCGGAAACTTTTGTTATTGATAAAAAAGGCATGATTCGATATAAGCATACAGGTCCGGTTTATCAGGATGATATAGTGGATAAAATCTTACCCCTTCTTGAACAACTAAAGGCTGAAGCATAATGTTAAAAACTTATGTATTTCTTGTTTGTTTCATTCTGTTCTCTATGAGTTCGGCATCATTATTTGCAGGACCCAGGGGTGAACCTAAAGAACCAATTGTTTTTGATAACCCTCAGGTTGAAAAAGACTATCTTGAATTGTCTGAAGAATTACGTTGCCTGGTCTGCCAGAATCAGAACTTAATTGATTCTAATGCTGAACTGGCTGATGATTTACGTCGAGAAGTTGCTAAGATGTTAAAGCAGGGTAATAACAAAGAGCAAGTGACTGAGTTTATGGTGGATCGTTATGGTGATTTTGTGTTGTACAATCCACCACTAAAATCGACTACCTGGTTACTCTGGGGTGGTCCATTTGTTTTAATGTTTTTTGCTTTATTGCTGATGATTAAGAAAATATCATCATTTAAAAAAGATGAAAATGAAGATAGTGCTGAATTGTCAGCTCAAGAGAAAGAAAAACTTCAATCAATTCTTAAAGATAAATAGAAGAAAGGTATTTTATTAATGTGGATTTTATGGGTGTGTTGTACGATTCTTCTGGTTATTGCTGTGGCTTTAATGGTCAGGCCTTTGTTTAGAAGTTTATCTGAAAGTGAATTAGCTGAAAGTCAAAAACAGGCTGATCAGCGTAAGGCTTTAAATATTGAATTATTTGAACAGAAGAAAGAACAAATAAAGCAGGATTATGACAATGCTTTATTGGATGATGAAGCTAAAGTTCAGGCGATTAATGAAATTGAGCATAGTTTGATCAAAGATGCAGAAAACTCTCAAAATTCTCCATTAATACAACTTTCTAATAAAAATGCCAAAGTATTATCTCTGGTTTTTATTCTATTCATCCCTGTTTTTTCTATGGCTGTCTACGCATTTATTATGCCGCAAAACTTTGAGCAGGTTGTCCTGGGGACTCCAGGAAAGCCAGCTCATCAGGGACAAGGACAGCAGCAAGCACCTGATATTGGGGAAATGATTACTTCCTTAGAAAGTAAGTTGAAAAAAGACCCGGTTAATGTTCAAGGATGGAATATGCTGGGTCGTTCTTATATGGTAATGAAACGCTATGCTGATGCTGTTAATGCCTATGAGAAAACTATAGAACTGAATAAAACAGCTCAGGAACAAATACCTGATCTGGAAATTAATTATGTTGAAGCCTTAATGCAGACTGGTGAAAAAGAAAGTTATGTTAAGTCTGCCAATGTCTTGACTGCTTTATTAGCAGCTGATCCTGATAATGGTGATGCGTTGTGGTTTAAGGGCTTCATTGACTATGAAATGGGCAATAAAGCATCTACTGTAGAACATTGGACCCATTTATTAACTTTGTTACCTCCAGTTGGAGAACAGGTTGATATTGTTAATACTTATCTGCAACGAGTCGTGGTTGAGCTTAATGAAACCTTACCGGCAGATCAACAAATTGTTGTTAAATCTCCTGAAAAACAACAGCCTCAGGCTGTGAAAGCTACTGGTCCTGCTCCCGGACAACAAATGACTGGTTCTAAGGATGAACAGGTGTTTATCGCCAATATGGTTGCCAGAGTTGAGCAAAAAGTGAAAGATAATCCTCAGGATATTGAGAGCTGGAAAAAATTGGCTAAGTCTTATGATGTACTCGGACGTACTAATGATTCTGCCAATGCTTATGCCAAAGCGGTGGCTATCGATAATACGGATGTTAATTTATTGATTAATTATTCTAATACGGTTATTAAAAGTGGTGAAATGAATCAATTAAATAATGCGCGAATTGTGTTTGCCCAATTATTAGATGAAAACTCTCAAAATCTAGATGCTTTATTTATATCAGGCGATTTGGCAAATGCTGCCGGTGATATTGATGATGCCAAATTATTTTGGGGTAATCTATTACCATTGTTGACTAAAGATAGCCCAGCCTATCAGAATGTTGAGAATAACCTTCAGTCATTACAATAACTTAGTAAATTACTATATTATTGACCTCTAATAATGTAAGGGAATTCTTGATCTATATCAAAGCTCTGTTTCCTAGTGTGACGTATGTTACAACTATTGTTTTCTTCTGAGGAATCTTATTTTTTAAATGGCTCAAATAAGTCGTATGCAGTTATTAAGAGGGGATTTTAAAGGAGAAAAAAAAGCCTTTCGTCCTCCCTGGGCACTTCCCGAGCAATATTTTATTGATTATTGCACCCGCTGTGATAAATGCATTGATGTCTGCTTTGATGAGCTCATTGTTAAAGGCCGTGGTGGCTTCCCTGAAATGGACTTTAACAAGGGTGGTTGTGATTTTTGTGAAGATTGTCTGAAAATCTGTGAAACCAGCGCCCTGAAAAAAATACCCACTTCTGATGAAAACTCTGACAAAACAGAGGAAGATTCACCATCCTATCTCCCTCCCTGGTCGTTAAAAGCCAGTATCGATCTGAACAAATGTTTATCCATGAATGCTACGATTTGCCGCTCCTGTGGTGAGTCCTGTGATGATGGAGCAATAAAATTTGACTTAAAGCTTGG
>JADFVK010000258.1 GCA_015222495.1 Pseudomonadota bacterium | reverse complement strand
TTGCTCTTCCACCCCTAGTGAGGCAAATGATACTGGTAGTGCTTGGGGTGGTGTCTTGTCTTAATCAGGGGTTTGCTGAGCCATGGATGGCGAAGTTAAGCGGGCCATGGATGGCTTTAAGCGTCCCCTGATTAAGACAAGACACCACCCCAAGCACGGATTACATCCCCCCATTTCCGAACGCCCCTTTTTATTCTCCTTCGATTCCCTGAATAGGCTTAATTGAGCCCCAGGACTTACAGCTAGGACAATGCCAAAACATTGAATTACCCTTAAAACCACATTGTGTACATTTATAAACAGGTTTATCATCCATTAATTTATTAGTGATCTCTTGTAAAATTAATAAATTCTTATGTGCTGAACCTTTAGTAAAATCAAGACTGATATTAATTAAGTAATTTAGTCCTCGAATAGAAGACTTTTGTCTTAATGATTCAACCACAAATAAGGCTGCTGGCTTGTTACCTGAAGCAATACGTATTTGTTCGGCATAAAGTAAAACCGATGTAACATTACCAAATTTTTCTAAAGTATGCTCAAGATAAGCGGTAATTTCCTGAGTATTTTCAAGTTCCTTATAACAGTGGATCAGTGAATCAAGCACTTCTGAAATTAATAAGGGATCTTGTTGCTCAACACGTCTGAAAGCTCTGCTTGCTTCCTTATAGTGACCTAATTGCTGTTGTATTTCACCTTCGATAATACTGGCTCTGGCTGATTGTTTGTCTGCACCCAGTGCTTTTTTTGTCAAGTTTAAAGCTTCATCACTCTGCCCTATTTTTTGTTTAAGCAATGCAAGTTCACAATAAAAATGGGCAATTTGATGGCAGTATGGTTTATTTGCAGCAGCTTCCAACTTTTTGGCAGTAATAATTGCCGCATCCCAATCATGTTCCTGTTGATAGATAGACAATAAATAGTTTAAAGCAGATTTGACATGGGATTGCTTTTCAATTAACTCATTAAATAAATCTTCAGCACGATCTAATAAACCAGCATTCATAAAGTCCCTGGCTAGTTCATATAGAGCATCATTACGATTGTTAACGCTAAGAGAAGGCTGAGAAATAATGTTTTGATGGACTTTAATGGCTTTTTCTACTTCACCACGTTTTCTGTAAATATTGCCCAGTGAGATATGCGTATCAAAAGTATCTTCCCCTACTTCTAATAAACGTATAAAAACATCAATCGCTTTATCGGTTTGTTCATTAAGAAGATAGTTCAAGCCCTTAAAGTAATCAGAGCAGAGGGAATAAGTAGTGGAGCTACAATCATTATTGTATTTTTTTCGGCCTAAAGCATGGCCTAATAAAAAAGCCAGCACAATAAAAGGTAATACAAAAAGCAGTAATGTATTATCTGTCATATAGGCTGGCCTAATATTTGTTGAGTCTTAATAACTGGTAAAAATAATTATAAGTAATAATTAAAGTTTATTTAAGGACTTATAATTATTAAAATTCTTTGCTACGAGCTTTATTAACCCGTTCACGTAATTCTTTTCCAGGTTTAAAATGCGGTACATGCTTGGGTGCTAATATAACGGCATCTCCGGTTTTTGGGTTTCTACCTGTTCTTGGTGGGCGATAGTGTAAAGAAAAACTACCAAAACCACGAATTTCAATTCGTTCACCTGATGCAAGCGTTTGTGCCATGTGATCTAACATCTCTTTCACAGCAAGCTCTACGTCTTTGTATGCTAATTGTGATTGTTTTTGAGCAAGTGCTTCAATCAATTCAGATTTTGTCATTCTTAAAAATATCCTTGTATTGTAAGTATAAGAATTAAAATAATTTTAATTCTTATACTAAACACTACTTCTAACCAACTTATACAAATTTAAATTCTAAGTTAGCTAAAGGCTATATTACATTTTAATACAATTACTTCTTAGCAAGCTGATCTTTTAATAAATCACCTAAAGAAGTAGTCGCTGTAGATGCACCGGTATATTCCTGCATTACTTCAGCTTCTTCTGCTACGTCTTTAGCTTTGATAGAAAGATTAATTGTACGACTCTTACGATCAACACCAATGAACTTAGCTTCAACTGCTTCACCAACTTTTAATACTGTGCTGGCATCTTCTACTCTTTCACGAGAAAGCTCAGAAACGCGTAAATAAGCATCAACACCATCTATAAGTTCGATAACAGCACCCTGTGCGTCAACTTCTTTAACAGTACCGTTAACAATTGTACCCTTAGGATTTGCAGCAACATAAGATGAGAATGGATCCTGATCCATTTGCTTAACACCTAATGAAATACGCTCACGCTCTGGATCAACCGCTAGAACAACCGCTTCTAATTCATCGCCTTTCTTGAAATCTGTAATTTCATCTTCGCCATTACTATTCCAGGAAATATCAGAAAGATGGATTAAACCATCAATTCCACCTTCAAGACCAATGAAAATACCAAAGTCAGTGATAGATTTAATCTTACCGCTAACTTTGTCACCCTTATTATGTAGAGCTGAAAAAACTTCCCATGGATTTTGTGAACATTGCTTCATACCAAGAGAAATACGACGACGCTCTGGATCAATGTCTAAAACAACCACTTCAACTTCATCACCAACATTACAAACTTTCGATGGGTGGATATTCTTGTTTGTCCAGTCCATTTCAGAAACGTGTACTAAACCTTCAACACCTTCTTCAATTTCAACAAAACAACCATAATCAGCAAGATTAGTAACCTTACCTTTCAGACGAGTGTCTTCACCATAACGCTCTTTAATAAGAACCCATGGATCATCGCCAGTCTGCTTAAGTCCAAGAGATACACGTGAACGTTCACGATCAAACTTAAGAACCTTAACATCAATTTCATCACCAATAGCAACAATTTCACTTGGGTGCTTAACACGTTTCCATGCCATATCTGTAATATGTAATAATCCGTCAACACCACCAAGATCGATAAAGGCACCATAATCAGTAAGGTTCTTAACGATACCCTTAACTGTCTGACCTTCTTCAAGATTTTCAAGTAATTGCTCACGCTCAGCAGAATTTTCAATTTCTACAACAGCACGACGTGAAACAACTACGTTATTGCGTTTTTGATCAAGTTTAATAACTTTAAATTCTAATTCCTTACCTTCAAGGTAAGTTGTATCACGTACAGGACGTACATCAACTAATGAGCCAGGTAAGAAGGCACGAATATCACCAAGTTCTACGGTGAAACCACCCTTAACCTTATCAATAATAGTACCGGTAACTGTTTCTTCAGCGTCGAAAGACTTATCAAGACGAATCCATGCTGCAGCACGTTTCGCTTTTTCACGTGACAGGCAAGTTTCGCCATATCCGTTTTCAACAGTATCCAGAGAAACTTCAATCTCGTCACCGACATTGATTTCGCCATCAGTGGCAAATTCTTCGAGTGCAATAACACCCTCAGATTTCAGTCCAGCATTGACGACTACGAAGTCATTATCAATGCTTACAATCACACCAGTAACTAGTGCGCCGGGTTTCATTTCAGTCTTTAATAGACTCTCTTCAAATAATTCAGCAAAGCTTTCGCTCATTAGTGATACATCCCTAACCAAATAAATCTGGTTATAAAGTTATGGTAAAACTTTTGTTTTACAGTTTAATAAAGTTTAAATTCTTTCTTTGAATTCTTTCTTTAAATTAAAAGAAAATAGAATTTAAACAGCTATTTGTTGATACAAACACAAAACCTCTTTATAAACCTCATCAATGGATAATTGTGAAGTATCGATGGTTTGTGCATCCTGTGCTGCTATCAATGGCGAGGCTGAACGGTTTATATCCCGATCATCACGCTGTTGAATCTCAACAACAAGGTCGGGCATTTTAACAGTGATTCCTTTTTCAATCAACTGCTTATAACGTCTTTTTGCTCTTTCTTCAGCTGATGCCGTTAAAAAAATCTTTAAAGGAGCCTGAGGAAATACTGTTGTGCCCATATCACGACCATCAGCAACCAGGCCGGGCGCTTGAAAAAAGTTTTTCTGGCGTTGTAATAAGGCCTCACGTACTTTAGTAATAACAGCGACTTTAGAGGCATTATTACCTGCAGATTCGGTGCGTATCAGGGCCTCAACTTCCTTACCTTCCAGTAAAACTCCCCCCTGAGGTAAGAATTTAACATCTAATGTCCGCGCAATATCAGCAATTTTACTTTCTGTATCATCTATAATGTTATCCAGGGAAATTTCTTTTTGTATACAGGCTAAAGCTGTTAAACGATATAAAGCACCGCTGTCTAAATAATTCCAGCCTAATTTTTCCGCTAATAAGGCTGATAGTGTTCCTTTACCAACACCACTGGGACCATCAATAGTAATTAATCCAATTGAGTCTGCCATTTAAGCTTCATCTCCTGGAGTTTTATCAGTTTCTTCACTAGAAACATCAAGTCCACAAGATTTTGCTAATTTTACAAAACCAGGGAAAGATGTATTAACATTGGCACAATCTAAAATATTAATTTTACCAGAGGAACGCAGCGCTGCCATAGCAAATGACATGGCAATACGATGGTCACCAAGACTATCAACAGTTCCAGATGTTAATTGCCCGCCATTAATAATCATACCATCTGCTGTCCCTTCACAATCTATACCCAAGATTAGCAGGCCATCAATCATTGCCTGAATTCGATCACTCTCTTTCACTCGTAATTCTTCAGCTCCGGTTAATATTGTTTGTCCCTGAGCACAGGCCGCAGCAATAGAAATAGCTGGAAACTCATCTATCGCCAGAGGTACCTGACCTTCAGGAATATGAATGCCTTTTAGTTGTGCAGAACGTATACGAATATCAGCTACGGGTTCACCACCTACAACTTTCTCATTGGATAAAGCAATATTTGCCCCCATTTTCTGCAAAATATTGATAATTCCAATTCTAGTCGGATTGATACCTACATGTTGTAAAGTTAGATCAGAACCTTCTGCAATACTAGCGCCTACCATGAAAAAAGCACTGGATGAAATATCTGCAGGGACATCAATATCACAGGCAGTTAATTTACCACCACCTTGCAGACAAATACGACTGCGTTGCTCATCTAGTTTTTCTACTTCCAATTGATAGCCAAAACCCTGCAACATACGTTCAGTATGATCTCGAGTGGGCGCAGGCTCTGTCACACAGGTTTTACCCTGGGCATATAAGCCTGCTAATAAAACACAGGATTTAACCTGTGCACTGGCCATAGGCAAAGTATATTCAATGGCATTGAGTTGAGAGCTTGCATTACTGTTAATTTTTAATGGTGCAGTACCATTATCCATTGTTTCAATGATTGCACCCATTTGCATCACTGGGTCAGTGACACGCTTCATAGGCCTTGAGGATAAGGAATGATCACCGCTTAAGGTTAAATCAAAGCTCTGAGAAGCTAGAAGTCCTGTTAATAAACGCATGGAAGTACCTGAATTTCCAAGATCTAATTCAGTTTTAGGCTTTTCTAAACCATGCATACCTACACCATGAATAATAACCTGACCTTGTTCATCGGGTCCTTCAATATGCACCCCCATGGCTTTAAATGCCTTCAAAGTGGCCAGAGAATCTTCACCCTGTAAAAAACCTTTAATGGTTGTTTTACCCTCACTGAGAGAACCCAGCATAATAGAGCGGTGTGAAATTGATTTATCACCAGGGACACGAATATTGCCTGATAATGAACCACCAGGCTGGGCTATATAAGTAATAAAAGCTTCGTTTGACATAGTTTTCCAGATAGATTATTTGATATTGAGCTAGTAGTGTACAAATAAAATCACTAAGTGCAAGATTTAATTAGCAGGAAAGAAATTTGAAAATAAATAGGAATGGTGCGGATGGAGAGACTCGAACTCTCACGACTTTCGCCACTGGTACCTAAAACCAGCGTGTATACCAATTTCACCACATCCGCATAATAAATATGATTAGTGCAACAAAAAAGATATGGGGTGAACGAAGGGGTTCGAACCCTCGACCGCAGGAGTCACAATCCTGAGCTCTACCAACTGAGCTACGCTCACCACAGTTTTAAGTGTTATCTTTTGCTTTACTAATTGTAACAATCCAACTAGGCTTGAATGGTGCGCCCGGCAGGACTCGAACCTGCTACCCTCGGCTTAGAAGGCCGATGCTCTATCCAGATGAGCTACGGGCGCAGAATCAATTGCTATTTCAAATACTAAAGAATATTCGTTGTCGAATAAACTCATTGGGAAAGTATTATGATTTAGTAATGTTCTACTAAAAAGTTGGTCGGGGTAGAGAGATTCGAACTCCCGACATCTTGCTCCCAAAGCAAGCGCGCTACCAGACTGCGCTATACCCCGAATAATAAGTGTTACTTTGATAAGCACTACTCATTAAGTGGTGCGTATAATAATAATTTTAAGTTATCAATGCAAGCATTATTTTCATATTTGTATAATGAAGAATAAATCCATTATTTTTTATAGTAATATTACTCTATTGTGCCCTTTTTATGTAAAATATACCTTCATAACTATAACGTTCTGAAATAATGAGGCAATTTCTATGAGTGCACAAATAATTGATGGTAAAAGTATTGCCAATAATATCAAAGAAGAGTTAAAGCTACGGGTTGAACAAAGGGTTCAACAAGGCCAAAGAGTACCGGGACTTGCAGTCATTAAAATCGGTGATGATCCAGCATCTGAGGTTTATGTGCGTAATAAACGCAACTTCTGTCAACAAGTAGGCATTAAGTCTATTGCCCATGATTTGCCTGCTGAAACTTCTCAGGAATCCTTATTATCACTTATACATGAACTCAATGAAGATACGACAATTGATGGAATATTAGTACAATTACCGGTACCGGATCATATTAATCCAGAAACTATTATTGAAAAAATTCATCCTAATAAAGATGTTGATGGCTTTCACCCCTATAATATTGGACGCTTGGCTTTACGTATGCCGGTATTACGCCCATGCACTCCCAGAGGTGTAATGACACTGCTGGAAAGTACTGGTGAGATGATTAAAGGTAAAGATGTATGTATTGTCGGAGCCTCAAATATTGTCGGTCGACCTATGAGTCTGGAACTTCTATTAGCAGGTTGTACAGTTACAACCTGTCATAGATTTACTAAAAACCTGGCAGATCATGTACGTCGTGCGGATATTGTTGTTGTTGCTGTAGGCAAACCAGGTCTTGTTAATAGTGAATGGATCAAACAAGGTGCTATCATCATAGATGTGGGTATTAATCGACTTGATGATGGTCGTTTAGTCGGTGATATTGATTTTGACACGGCCAAAGAAAAAGCGGGCTATATTACACCGGTTCCCGGTGGTGTCGGTCCAATGACTGTGGCAACGTTATTACAAAACACCGTGGATGCAGCAGACAATTTACATAGTTAATTGGTAACCACATTAACCTAAATTAAAAAAAGTCTTGTGGTTGCTTGTTTTTAGTACTTAGAACTGTCTGAACGTAGTGAGTTTTCTAAGTTCTAAAAATAAGTGAGCAT
>JADFVK010000257.1 GCA_015222495.1 Pseudomonadota bacterium | reverse complement strand
TCAAAACAAATCTTACTAATCGGTACGTTAGTATTACGCATTTGTTTCATAACAAATTCCATTAAACCAAGATCATTCAATGAATGGCCGGAAAGATTAATGGAGAAGCTGCTTACGTGATCAAGTTGTGTTCTGTGATCGGCAATCCACTTAAAGGATGTTTTTATTACCCAGCGATCAATATCTGCCATTCGTTTATAATTTTCAGCGGCATTGATAAACTCTTGTAGAGAACTTTGCTCACCTAAATCGTCAGTCATGCCCAATAAAATTTCATAATGGTCATGATAACTATCATCAGTAGCTAAAGGCATAATACGTTGGCAACGTAAATGTAATGCGTTATCGTCTAATGCTTTATCAATTTTAGAAGCCCATTGCACTTCTGCATTATGTTTACTTAACCTTGCATGGCCTTCGTGATAAACCTGAACTCGATGACCGCCAATTTCTTTTGCAACGCCTGCGCTTGCTTCAGCATCTTGCAAAACCTTGGAAACATTTTGACCATGTCCTTTAATCAATATTAATCCAACACTCATGGCAACCGATAAACGTTTATCTTCCCAAACAAAGCGATAGTTATTGAGTTCTTCTAAAATTGTTTCGATAATATCCAATGCTTCATCTGTTCCATGCCCGCATAAAAGCATGCAAAATTCATCGCCACTAAAACGAGATAGGGAGCTGTTTTCAGATAAATGTTTAGTTAATATTCCAGCAATTTCTTTTATTAAAGCATCACCACCTTCATAGCCACAGCTATTATTGATAACATTAAATTTATCTAAATCAATATAACAAAGCGCATGTTTACCATTAGTAATTTTTGCATCATCAATTGCTTTCTCAAGAGCAGCTTCAAATTCACGACGATTCATCAGGCCAGTAAGTTGATCATGTGATGACTGGAACAATAATTGTTTATGCAGCTTTTGTAACATTGAATACTGCGCACGATCCATTGCTGGCTCTTCAGCACCATCTAAAGCAATAGTTTCTCCATCTTTAAATAACTGAATAAGTTCATCTGACGTTAATACTTTTTCTTTTTTACCTAAGACATTTACAAAAACGAATTTCCCTTTGTGCCTGGCAACCCAACCAACCTTTAAGCGTATTGGTTTTTCAGAAAAAGCTTCAAATAAAATCCAGTCACCTTCTTCTAAACGACTAACCCGACGTGCCCATTCATCTTCAACATCAATAACAACTTCTTTTTCAGGCTCTTTTTCGTCTTCTTTTAAGAACTCATCAACAACGCCTTTTACATTATTATCAAAAGCTTGTTTCTGAATTTTAATCAGAATATCGAGTTGTTGTGCAATACGTTCAAAAACTTTTGGTGTGCCATCAAAGTCTTCGTTGATAATCTTTACCAGCCAATCAAAGGCGCGTTTTACTGCCTGCTGTTCTTCTTCATCATCTGTATCAGCCAATACTTCTAATTCAGATATTTTATTAATAACTTTGCGAACAATATGATCCATGTCAGTAAAGACATTGGTATCCATAATTGCCATTTTAAGAACAGGCACTTCAAGTTGTTTAATCCAGGGGCGAATACTTTCAGCTACCTGAAAATCACTCATAAGGGAACCAAAGACATTACTGGCAACATCAATTACCTGCCCTTCACGTGCACTAATAACTTTATTTTCAGCACCACCTTTGGTAGCCAGAATGGCCTGTATTTTCTCCTTAAGATCAAGCTGGTTTGAATCAGATTGTGTTGAATAATCATAGCCACTCAATTGCTGACTTGATAAGGCATCCAATAAATCAGCAGGGCTAAAATGCTGTGCTACTCCACCACCCGGTAAAGTAGGTGCAGCTAATTCAGATGTTATTTGATCACTTGGCACACCAGACTGAACTTGATTAAGGTTTTGTTGCAATCCTCGTATATCACTAAAGACATCCAGAATTCCTTGTGAAGCACCAGCAGGAGCACCAGAACCTAACACACTTGGTTGCTGCTGCTGGTGCATAGAGGCTACAAACTCTCGACCTTGCTCAGGTGAATAGCCTCCGCTATTTTGTGTGAAATTATTAGCAGGTACATAATTTTGTACACCTGTAGCATGTCCCATAGGAGCCTGTGGAGCTGAAGATCCTTGAGGCATTGGAGAACCTCCATCGCCATAGTTATCCTCAGGGACATCATTTTCATATTCTTGCTCTTCTTCTGCAGAGTTTGCTGATGAAGATCCAGATCCGGCGGAACGCTGAACCTTAAATTTTAATTTTGGTAATACGTCATTCTCAATAAAAAGTTCATTAATACTTTTATAAAGTTTTTCAGCTATAGCTAAATAAACATCTCTAAAAGCGGTATAACAAACTAATTTAACGGCATGCTTAATCTCGATATCATCTAATGATTCCTGAAATGCTTGCGCAAACAGAGCTGGTCCAAAGGGATTATTTTTCTTATTAATTTTAGCCCGATATAAAGCTGTCGCTCTGCGCTCAATTTTACTTAACTCATCTCGATGATCAGCATCAACATTAGTAATAATGCTTGAAATGGATAACCAGTTATCTAAATCATCAGCCTCAACAAGTGATAACGTCTCTAAAGAAATTTCTTTTTCTTCACTTTCATCTTCAAGCAAAACAGTCCGAGGTGAATAACTCTTAATTTTATCGACATATATTTTTGTGAAAGCTTTAGTGATCTTAGTCTTATCGACTTCTAATA
>JADFVK010000047.1 GCA_015222495.1 Pseudomonadota bacterium | reverse complement strand
GCCATGTATTTAACCTTGGCCATGGCATTCATCCGAAGATCGATCCTGAGAATGTCGGGGCGTTTATTAATGCCGTGCATGAGTTGAGTGGGCAGTATCATACTTAACAGCTCAAGAAAGAATTTAATAAATAAAAGGCGTGTAGGAATTTTCCTACACGCCTTTTTTATTAACCCTGTTATCCTATGGTTTATTGATAAAAATTGGCGGCATATCTCAATATCTGTGCCAGCCGCATAATCTACTGTTAGGCTCCAGAACGGTCGAAGGACATAATTAAGGAAATATAATTTGAGCATAGAATTCTTAGAAACTGATTTTGATAAGGTAAGCTATCTTGTCAACTTATTAACCGCGAGAGCTACAGGCCTTGCAGCGGATTCAAGCGAATTCGAGATCTTACGCCACCAACTTTTGAGTAAGCCCAGTCTTGCCTCAATGTTGCCGCAGTGGTTACGACAGCAACGTAACCTAGATTCCTTTTGGGTTTTTATTAAACCAAAGTTTGACACTTATGCGGAAAGGCGCACCTATTTGTCAGAGGAGTTTACTCCTATTCTAGATGCCCTTGAATTCGGGCAACCAATTGAGCCGCCTCAACAACATCCAGCTCAAAACATTACCCCTACTCCAGCGATTGTAACTAGGAATAAACGAAAGGTATTTATAGTTCACGGCCGCGATAACGAGGCGAAGCAAGAGGTCAGCCGCTTCATAGAAAAACTAGGACTAAAAGCGATTATCCTACATGAGCAAGCTAGCGCAGGCATGACCATAATCGAAAAAATTGAGCATTATTCAAACGATGCAGATTTTGCACTAGTTCTCTACACTGCTTGCGATCTAGGGCAAGGAATTCATGAATCGAATACCCCGCCAAAACACAGAGCGCGACAGAATGTAGTATTCGAACATGGCTATCTTATGGCAAAGCTAGGTAGGGAAAATGTATGCTCATTGGTCAAGGGGGATATTGAAACTCCAAATGACATTAGTGGTGTTGTCTATGTGAATCTAGACCAGCTCGGTGCCTGGAAAAACGAAGTTACCAAAGAGCTAAAGTCCTGCGGGTATGAAATTAACAACATTATTTGACTAAGTCGGTTGTAACCCCTGAGATCTATAACAATACGATATTGAGGAAATATGAATAAGACTGCCAAGCAGGATTTTGTTTTCAAAAAACATATGTCAGTTGGTGAGTCCGACGCCGAAAATGATAATAAATTTTTGGCGGAGTGCTTCACTGATATTGGGGATTATGAAGTATTAGAAAATACTGATGCACCTCAATCAATTGTACTAGGTAGAACTGGAGTCGGAAAAAGCGCACTGCTAGAACAAATAGAGAAAAACTCTGACCATGTTATAAGAATTGAGCCTGAAGAATTAGCTTTAAAGCACGTTTCAAATTCAACAATTCTTAATTTTTTTGAAGATCTTGGAGTAAATCTTGATATTTTCTACAATCTACTTTGGCAGCATACACTTGCTGTAGAACTAATTAAGGACAAATACAATATCGATTGCCAGCAAGCGAAAAGCAACTTCATTGATAATATAACAGCATTGATATCTGGCAACCATAAAAAGCAGCAAGCCTTGAATTACATTGAAGAGTGGGGTGATAAGTTCTGGGTAGATACAGAAACACGAATAAAGGAATTTACCGATAAGCTCGAAGCAAATTTACAATCTTCAATAGATAGCAATATGCCGGGGTTAAAGCTATCGTCTCGGGCTGCAGCGTCTCTCTCAGAGGAGCAAAAATCCGAGGTCATATATTATGGTAAAAAAGTTGTCAGCGAAGTACAGATAGAAAAACTATCAAAAATTGTTAATTTATTGGCGGAGGATATTTTTACCGATCCGCAAAAGAAAGTTTATATTCTGATTGATCGTCTAGATGAAAACTGGATTGAGGATGGATTAAGATATAAATTAATTAGAGCGCTAATTGAAACGATAAGAAAATTCAGAAATATAACACCTGTAAAGATAATAATTACTCTTAGAACAGATTTGTTAGATAGGGTGCTTGAAAAAACTAGAGATTCGGGTTTTCAAAGAGAAAAGTACACCAGTCTTTTTCTAGATTTGGGCTGGAAAAAAGGGCAGCTTGAAACTTTAATAGACAAAAGAATTAACTTACTACTTAAGTATAAATACACAAACGGAGAAGTGAGGTTTTCAGATATATTTCCTGCAAAAATTGATAAAGTCTCATCTATTGATTACATACTAGATAGAACACTCCTAAGACCTCGAGATGTAATAATATTTATTAATGAGTGCTTGAAAGAAGCACAGGGAAAGACTGAGATTTCTGGTTCGGATATAAAGCTTGCAGAAAAAACATACTCTACAGGACGCGTAGATTCCCTGAAGTACGAATGGTATGTTGAGCATCCGACGCTAGATAAATATATTGACATCCTTCATCATAAAAAATCGTCATTCAGAGCTAGCATGATAACTGATGATGACCTAGAGGCATTGGTGATTGAGCTTGCCGATACAACAGGTAAAGATAGTGATTTGGCGGTTAAAAATTCTCATAGCTATATGAACAGCGAATATCCGGCGTCAGACTCTTATCTTGCACAGCTTCGGAAAAATGTGATTTACATCCTCTACAAGGTAGGCGCCATTGGCATAAAAATAGATGGCACAAGTACTGTGAAATGGATTCATGATCGAACTCAGGATCTAACAGCTCAGAAAATACAGCCAACTTCAATAATTTATATCCACAAGATACTCTGGAGAGCTCTCGCCATAGATAAGAGAACATGAAGAATCTAGGCATGTGAAAAAACTCCTAGCAAAAATTAAAGGGGTCAGAGCCCTTTAAGCTCGAGTAATTGAGGATTGTATAAACAAGAATGATAAATAGTAGGTAGGACGTATG
>JADFVK010000256.1 GCA_015222495.1 Pseudomonadota bacterium | reverse complement strand
TGTGTATGGTGGGCCTGGACAGACTCGAACTGTCGACCTGCCGATTATGAGTCGGATGCTCTAACCAACTGAGCTACAGGCCCGAAGACGGGGTATTATAAATGGTTATTGAGAAGATGACTAGTCATCTTTCATGAAACTACGTAACATTTCTGAACGGGTTGGGTGACGTAATTTACGTAATGCCTTGGCTTCAATTTGACGAATACGCTCTCGGGTTACATCAAACTGTTTTCCAACTTCTTCCAAAGTATGATCCGTATTCATATCAATACCAAAACGCATTCTCAAAACTTTAGATTCTCTAGCTGTTAGGCCTTCAAGAATATTTCTGGTTGCTCCTCTTAGACCCGTGGTATTTGCAGTTTCTGCAGGAGACTGAATATTTTGATCTTCAATGAAGTCACCTAAATGTGAATCTTCATCATCACCTATTGGTGTTTCCATAGAAATAGGTTCTTTAGCAATCTTTAAAACTTTACGTACTTTATCTTCCGGCATTTCCATTTTTTCAGCCAGTTCTTCAGGGGTTGCTTCACGACCTTTTTCCTGTAACAACTGTCTGGAAACACGATTCAATTTATTAATTGTTTCAATCATATGTACAGGGATACGGATAGTACGAGCCTGATCAGCAATTGAGCGAGTTATTGCCTGACGAATCCACCATGTTGCATAGGTTGAAAATTTATAACCACGACGATATTCAAATTTGTCTACTGCTTTCATTAAACCAATATTGCCTTCCTGAATAAGATCCAGAAATTGTAAGCCACGATTGGTATACTTTTTCGCAATTGAGATGACCAAACGTAAGTTTGCTTCAACCATTTCCTTTTTAGCTCGACGTGCTTTTGCATCACCGATAGACATTTTTCTATTAATATCTTTTAAGCCAGAAATACTCATATGACATTCTTTTTCTATCATCACCAGCTTTTTCTGAGCTTTACGAATTTCGTCCGCATGTTCGATTAATACTTCAGAATAGACATCGCCTTTTTCAATATGTGCATCCAGCCAATTTAAATCTGTTTCATTCTCGGGAAAGGATGTAATAAATTCTTTTCTAGGCATATGTGCTTTTTCAACACAGGCGGTTAAAATCACTTTTTCATGGAGACGAACACGTGCAATTAAATCACGCAACTGTCTAATCATGCGCTCATTTAATTTATGTGTACGTTTGAGCTTCATGAAAGCCTCTGCCATTTCGGCACGTAGTTTTTTACATTTTTTACTATTAAAAGTATCTTTTTCTTCAGCGCAAAGTAATTTTTTATTTAACTTACTTATCAGTGAAAAATGTTCTTTCACCAGCTCCATATCTGGGCCTACTGGTTCCTGATTTTCTTCCTCATCATCATCTTTTTTATCATTTGGAGTTGAAGCAGGATTGGCAAGAAGGTGATCTTCTACATCTTCTTCCTCTAATAGAGCGAAGCCTGTGCCACTAAGAATGTCCGTTATTTTACGCTCTTCAAGAACAACTTTGTCATATTCAGAAAGTAGTAAAATAATTGTTGATGGAAAGGAAGCCAGTGCAGAAAACATTTGACGCACACCTTCTTCAATTCTTTTGGCAATTTTAATCTCACCCTGGCGTGTTAATAATTCAACCGAGCCCATTTCACGCATATACATACGTACGGGATCTGTAGTTCGACCAAATTCACTATCTATAGATGCCAGTGCAGCTGCTGCTTCTTCCACTGCATCATCATCAGTGCTATTAGAAGCTTCATCGCTAACAATCAAATCATCTGCATCGGGTGCTGTTTCTACTACTTTGATGCCCATATCATTGATCATAGCAATGATATCTTCGATTTGCTCAGGCTCTAGAATATCATTAGGTAAATGATCATTGACTTCTGCATAGGTCAGATAACCCTGCTCTTTGCCACGAGCGATAAGAACTTTGATTTTAGATTGTTGTGTTTCTTGATCCATAAATACCGTATCACTTGAAAAATAGGTTACTGAAAGATAACTTGCCATTATAGCATATATCGACTAAATCTGCGAGCCATGCAATAAACATTAATAATTATTAGCTTTTAAGTACATTAAGAAGTTGCAAATATTCACTTAATTCTTTTTTATCCAGGCTTTTTTTATGAGAACTAAGGCGTTTTTGTTTATCTTGTAATTGCTCAAAACGCTGTTGCTGACACTGCCGACTAAGTAATTGTAAAATATCATTAAATTCACTTCTTATTGCACTCTCATCAGAAATCAATAATGGCTCTGTCGCTATTTCTGAGAGCAGTTGATAATGTGCATTCTCTTGTAATGAAATTTGTGAAGAATTTTGCCAGTTTGCCAGAATCCTTGCCGTTGATAAATGGGGATCATTTTGGAGTAAATCAAGTAACTGCACAAAAATTAATGTATTTGTATCATTTAAAGTAGTAAACCTGCCTGGATCACCGGCAATTGTTGCCAAAGTTGGTTCATAGAACAAATAGCTAATAGCTTTCTTTATCGGGGATGTTGCCTTAGGTATATTAATTCGACGTGAAGGAATTGTTTTTCTCACTTGGTTCATTACATTAGGATTATTTTGTCCTTGTAATTTAATTCCTAATAGCGGCCACAATGATATTTGATCTATTTCAGCTAAGTCAGATAATCGTGCAATCATTAATGTCTGAAAAGCACCCTCCTGAATTTTTTCCAGATAGGGCTTACATAAATCAATTAATTTAGAGCGTCCATCCAGAGTTTCTATATTGACCTGCTGCATGAGTTTTTCAAAAAAGAATTCAGAAAAAGTCATTGCTTTATC
This sequence comes from Pseudomonadota bacterium, assembly GCA_015222495.1. Classification (GTDB taxonomy): domain Bacteria; phylum Pseudomonadota; class Gammaproteobacteria; order GRL18; family GRL18; genus GRL18. The sequence continues at coordinate 24,258 of JADFVK010000256.1, read as the reverse complement.
AATTTCAGACTCAAACACCTGTTTACCTTTTTGACGAATCATCGTATCAGGATCTTCACCATCGGGTAAGAACATGAATTTAGCCTGTTTACCGGGTTTAATAGCAGATAAGGTATTATTCATTGCACGCCATGCTGCCTCCCTTCCTGCCCTATCACCATCAAAACAAAATACTACTTCATCACAACTACGAAATAATTTTTGTAAGTGTTCTATAGTGGTTGCAGTCCCTAATGTTGCAACACTATAAAGCACATCAAATTGGGCTAAAGAAACCACATCCATATAACCCTCAACTACCAGGATTCTAGATATTTTTCGTAGTGACTGCTTTAATTCAAATAAGCCGTAGAGTTCCTGACTTTTATGAAATAATTTAGTTTCTGGTGAATTAAGGTATTTCGGCTTAGCATCACCTAAAATTCTTCCCCCAAAAGCAATGGTTCGACCTCTTCGATCACGAATAGGAAACATTAATCGCTCTCTAAAACGATCATAATAAGGTGATTTATATTGTGACTTCTTTGGGGAAGCTGCCGGCTCTTTACCTTGATTCGTTGATGACTCTTTACCTTGTTTAGTTGACGACTCTTTACCTTGTTTAGTTGACGACTCTTCATCCCGTTTAATCAACATTCCGGTATCAAATAAAATCTGATTTTTTTGCTGATCACCTGCACCGATAATATTAAACACATTATCCCAGCCCGGAGGAGCGAAACCTAACTCAAATTTTTCTACAATATTGGGACTTAGGCCACGCTGTTGAATATAGTTTAGTACTGACTTAGATTGAGGATGGTTGTGTAGCTGGTATTGATAATATTTTGAAACCTGCTGTAATAACTCAAATTGCTCTGGAGTTTGTTTAGGTTGATTCCCGCTATAAGCAACCTTAGGAACCTGTAATCCAGCCATCTGTGCGAGTTCTTCTATGGCTTCAACAAAGCTTTGATGTTCATAATCCATCAAAAAATTAATGGCATTACCACTAACTCCACACCCAAAGCAATGATAAAACTGTTTTGTCTGACTAACACTAAAAGAGGGGGTTTTTTCACCGTGAAAGGGACAGCAGGCCATGTGATTATTGCCTGAGCTCTTAAGGGGTACACGCGAATCTATCAACTCAACGATATCTGTAAAATTTAAGACTTCGTCAATGAATTCTCGTGGAATCATACCAGCCATATAATCAGGCTGACTATTTAGGAGAGTTTTTGTTTGATTAAACTGCTGATTTGAGACATATCAGCTCGCCCCTGTGCTTTGGGCTTTATGATACCCATCACTTTACCCATATCTTTCATTGATTCAGCACCGCTCGTACTAACCGCGTCGTCAATCATTTGGGTAATTTCTGCTTCAGTTAAAGCCGTTGGAAGAAATTCCTGAAGAACTTTCATTTCCGCTGCTTCTTTATCAGCTAAATCTGCTCGTTGTGCATCACGAAACTGCTGTTCAGAATCTCGTCTCTGCTTCACGAGCTTATCTAAAACTAGTAATACCTGCGTATCATCCAGTTCGATTCGCTCATCTATTTCACGTTGCTTAATTGCCGCAAGAACACCACGAATAACCAAAAGTCGTTCTTTCTCTTTGGCTCGCATTGCATTCTTCATTTCATCTTGAAGGCGTGACTTTAATGCTTCCTGGGTCATATGAGCTCCTCAATAAATAATGATATACAACAATATAGCAACTTACTACCTAAGACTAAAAAGTCTTAGTACATACGCTTACGACGACCAACATCACGAGACTGCTTCTTCTGCCAGCGCTTTACAGCTGCTGCTGCTTTACGTTTACGTACTGCAGTTGGCTTTTCATAATGCTCGCGACGACGCACTTCTGATAAAATACCCGCTTTTTCACAAGAGCGCTTGAAACGACGTAATGCAACGTCAAATGGTTCATTTTCTTTTAACTTTACAGCTGGCATGTAGACTCCTAAATCGCCTATAAGTTTATTCTGAATTCTTCTGCTGTTTATAACAGAGCAAGGATCATACTCTTAGTTAATAATAAATGCAATCTCGATAATACTTTTTTACTATAAATTTTACCTTGAAACACAAATCAATTGGGTAGACAATATCAATATGAAAGTATTAGGAATTGAAACTTCCTGTGATGAAACAGGTATTGCTATTTATGATGAACATGAAGGGATACTGGCTGAAGCACTTTATAGTCAGATAAGCCTGCATGCAGAATATGGTGGTGTGGTACCAGAGTTAGCTTCCAGAGATCATGTCCGGCGTATTATTCCCTTAATTCAGCAAGTGATGCAGGAAGCCCAATGCCAGGCAGATGATATTGATGGTATCGCCTATACAGCAGGCCCCGGATTAATGGGGGCACTTATGGTTGGTGCCGCAGTGGGTCGCTCTCTTGCCTGGACCTGGAAATGTCCCAGTATTGGTGTTCATCATATGGAAGGACACCTGCTTGCTCCCATGCTGGAAGAAAATAAGCCAGAATTACCTTTTTTAGCCTTATTAGTTTCCGGTGGTCATACTTTGCTGGTTGATGTGACTGCTATTGGTGAATATCAGGTTATTGGTGAATCTCTGGATGATGCAGTGGGTGAAGCCTTTGATAAAACGGCAAAAATGCTGGGGCTTTCTTATCCCGGCGGTCCCATTATCTCTAAATTAGCACTGCAGGGTGTCACTGATCGATATAAGTTTCCACGTCCTATGGTTAATCGTCCCGGTTTGGATATGAGCTTTAGTGGTTTAAAAACTTTTGTTTTAAATACCTGGACTGAATCTGATCAAAGTGAACAAACCAAGGCTGATGTTGCTTATGCATTTCAGGAAGCGGTGGTCGACACTCTTACTATTAAATGTAAAAGAGCCTTAAAACAAACAGGCTATAAGCAGCTAGTGATTGCAGGCGGAGTAAGTGCTAACCAGCAACTACGAGAACACTTAAATAAACTGGCAAAAAAAACTTCCCTGGAAGTTTTTTATCCGCAACCCAAATATTGTACTGATAATGGTGTCATGATTGCTTATGCTGGATTATTACGACTAAAAGGCGGAGAACAGGATGGGGAGGGTTTTAGCACCGTACCCAGGTGGCCGTTGGGGGATTTGAAAAAAGTCTAAAAAAGTCTATTACGGTAGGCTGTTTATTTTTCTTCACCGCTTAAAATTCTTTGGATATTGCTTCGATGACGCCAGATGAGCATCAGTGAAATAAAGCTTCCCATAGACATAAATAAGATTGAGCCATCCAGCCACCAAAAGTAAAATGGTGCAACAACTGCAGTCACCAGGGCTGATAGGGATGAGATTTTTAAACCATAGGCTATGAGTAACCAGGTTAGCAACATAGCCAGAGCAACAGGCCAACTAATGGCTAATATAACACCAAAGGCTGTTGCCACACCTTTGCCACCTTTAAAAGCAAAAAATATCGGGTATAGATGCCCTAAAAATGCAGCGCTCGCAACCAGCACCAAAGTCAATTCATCACTTGTCAATAAGTGAGCAATGACTACTGGAAGAAAACCTTTTAACATATCAGCAAATAAAGTAATCGCCGCGGCTTTATTCCCACCGATACGTTTTACATTGGTAGCTCCAGGATTATTGGAACCTAAAGTTCTGGGATCAGGTAAGCCCATGACTTTACAAGTGATAATTGCTGCAGAAATTGAGCCTATAAGATAGGCTGTTATAATTAGGGCAATGGTTAAAATTAATTCTGTAGGCATCTTTGTGATTTTTTGCTATGAGTAATTAGCCCATTATACAGGATTTATGCTCTTAGGCGAAGAAGGGGTAAGTTAAGAGAAGGGTATTTGAAAAACTAACCCGATTGACCATCCACTCTGGGCTTGCTCAAGATGGGGGTATAAGCAATTGCAAATAAGGCAAAGGCTAATACCCACAATGCAATTGAAATTTCAATCCATAAAACATAATGTGCCATTGAAATTAATGGAAATACTACACGTACAAGTGCAGCAAGAAACAATAAATAAAAACCTGTAATAGCAAATTTAGGGGGGATCATTTCTCTTCCTGTGTGACCAAGAGATACTCGTGACATCATGCCATAGGTGGTAATACCAATAGTACCTACAGTCCATGCATGAATCGCCAGGTTATTGGTTACCCAGTCAAAGCCAACAAATACTTTTAAAATAAAACCAATAATTAACCATAAATAACCGGCATACAATACCCATAAAATAGGTGTATTAAGCACCGGCTTAGAGAACCAGGGTGATACTCGCATAATGTGTGCTACAACAAGCACCAGGGCCAGAGCTGATGTTAATAATGAATTTAATGCCAGCGTATCTGATATGGCCAGTAGTATTAAGGTGGTTAATAATACTTTTTCCAGGTTTGGTCGCTCTATGACTTCAGTATCTGGTACAACCACTCGAGTAAAGAATGGCATGACTCGTCCAGTCAGGACTTGTATGATTAATAGTACGGCATATAAGGCCAGAGTATTTCCCTGAATAACACCCTTTGTTAACAGACCAAGATGTTGTGCTTGAACCAGCATATCAGCTATTAAGAAAACACCTAATATACCCACCATAACCAGGTTACTCCATTGCTTAACTTTAATAATAGGATGGGCAATAGCTAACATTAAAAAGAAGAAAAATGACACGTCTACCACAGCAATAAGTACGCCTGGTAATGGTGTAAATGGAAGTATTCTGGCCAATAACCAAATGGCTGCTAAAATAGCCAGAGGTGTTTGACTAATGGTATTCACATTGGTCCAGTTTCTCACTGCTGTTAATAAAAAACCGGCTATGACTGCACTGGCATAACCAAATAGCATTTCATGACTATGCCAGTCAATAATACCATAATAATTATTCAGTTGGATCACATTGGTATAGAGTAAGCCCCAGATTGCCATTAAAATAACAGCGGCATAGGCTGAACCCAGAAAAAATGGGCGGAAGCCTAAGTTAAATAATGCAAATGATTTTTTTGCCTGTTCGTCTATTTGTAAAAACATGAGTATCGTTTCTCTTTATTCGTATAAATTGGATGAGAGCCGTCAGCAAATAAAAATATGCCTCTGTCACTTTGCAAACATGTTTTTCCTGCAAATAAGACAGAGGTATATTTTTATGTTTGATAAGAGTATTAGAGCAATAGCAGCAATATTAGTGAATGATGCAGATCAATAACTAAACACAACTGCCGGGGTTTTATAATGTGCCACATAAACAATATAGGAAAAGACAATGACAGCCAGAACTGCTGCTATTTCTTTTATCTGTTTCGTTTTCCCCCAGCGTAAGGCTACCATGCCTAATAAAATATAGATGATCAAGCCGGTAATTTTTTCTGCTAACCAAAAGGTTGTTAAGGGATTCACTCCCATGATATAAACCATGGTTAAGGCACTGGCCAGGAGTAAGGTATCTACTATATGAGGCAGTTTTTTAAACCAGTATTTTGTTTGGTAGGGTGAGTTGTTAAGTTTTAATACGACTCTGGTGATAAAACCACTAACCGATAAGATGATAGCAGTTACATGGATATATTTTACAATTTCGTAGAATGTCATGGTTATTTGTTTATCGCTCTGAGAAAATAGCATTGATTTTAACTGAGCAAACAATCAAAATACCAGTCCAATGATTGATTTAGGTGACTTAGGTTACAAGGGGTGTTCGGAAATGGGGTTTGTTATCCGTGCTTTGGAGTGTGGTGTTCTGTTTCAGAGGACGCTCAAGGCCATGACCACCATGGACGGTGGAAATGCAACTAGAGGCAGGATGCCGGTGTTGCCCATGGCACGCTATGTGCTCTTAAAAACAAAGAGGCATCCATGTTTTTACAATCCTCTGAAACAGAACACCACACTCCAAATCACTCTATGTCATTTCCTCTCTTGGGTGGGGGTGGTAGAGCAGAAGCAAAAAAAATATATTAATTTGTTAAAAATAAAATGGAAAATATTTCGTGGATAAAGTTTTTATAAATCAGCTGCAACTTGAAACAATCATTGGTATTCATGATTGGGAGAGGGAGAAGGCTCAGGTAATTATTTTAGATATTGAAATTACCTGTAATACAAAGTCTGCTGTGCTGAGTGATAATATTGATGATTGTATTGATTATTTTGCTGTCTGTGAACGACTTAAGTTATTGGCTGATGAGCACTGCTATCAATTGGTCGAGTCTTTTGCAGAAGAGGTTAGTCGAATTATTTTAGAGGAATTTTCTGCTCCATCAGTAATAGTTAAATTAAGTAAGCCTGATGCGGTGAAAGAAGCTGCTGGTGTGGGTATCATTATTGAGAGACAAAAAGAGAAGTAATAAATGGCTAAACATTTAATTTATGTTGGTATTGGCAGTAATATAGCGCAGGAAAAGTATGTTCGTATTTCTGCAAAGAGTTTAAAAGAAACGTTTGGTGCTGATTGTCAACTACAACTCTCCCCTGTTTATAAAACCCAGGCTGTTGGTTTTGAAGGAGATGACTTTTATAATTTGGTGGCTAGTTTTTATAGTGAGTTATCACCATATGAAGTTGAAAAAGAGCTTAAAAAAATTGAACATCTACATGGCCGACAACGTAATCAGAATAAGTTTTCTGCGAGAAATTTAGATATTGATTTATTACTCTATGATCAGGAAATTATTCATTCTAACGGAATTAGTATCCCTCGAGATGAGGTTGAAAAATATGCTTTTGTATTATCACCCCTGGCTGACTTAGCTCCTGAACTTATCCATCCTGAAACACAAAAAACAATGTTAGAGATGTGGCATGAGCTTAAAGAAAAAACTCATGCAGAGGCATTAATAAAAATTGATTTTGATTGGTCTTAAGTTAAACCTGGAAAACGCAGTTAAAGTTCCATTACTCCATCCATTTCTACATCCGCATCTTTAGGCAAAGATGCTACACCAATTGCAGCTCGTGCTGGGTAGGGTTGAGAAAAGTATCTTGCCATGACTTCATTGACCAAAGGGAAGTGACCCAGGTCTGTGAGAAAGATATTAAGTTTGGCAATGTCATTAAGATTTCCACCCGCTGCTTCTGTTACTGCTGTCAGGTTATCAAACACACGTACAATTTGTGCTTCCATGTCCCCTTCTACCATCTCCATGGTTTCCGGTATTAATGGTATTTGTCCAGAGAGGTAAACGGTATTTCCTACTTTAACTGCCTGTGAATAGGTACCAATTGCCTGGGGGGCTTTGTCTGTTGAAATAATTTCTCTGGTCATTTTGCATCCTTAAAAAATAGTTAAGTTATTTGTCATATTAATTCTTTTTACAGGTATAAAGATCTACCACCATCAACGGCAATGATTTGACCTGTAATATAATCGGCATTGGCTGCTAAAAATAATACGGTTCGAGCTATATCTTCAGCTGAACCCTTACGTTTTAGATAAGTCTTAGAAACTATACGCTGTTTGGTAATGTCATCCATATTATTATCAGGCCACATAATCGCACCGGGGGCTACGCCATTGACACGAATATCCGGACCTAATTCAAAAGCCAGTGTTTTTACCAGCATTGCCAGGCCGGCCTTGGCCATATTATAAATACTATGTCCCTGCATAGGACGTTGAGCATGAATATCAACAATATTAATAATACAACCATTGTGCTGTGCCAGGTGAGGGGCTGCTGCCTGAGATAAGAAGAAAGGTGCTTTCATATTACTGCCGATGAGATCATCCCAGTCATTTTCTGTGGCTTTGCCTATCGGTGTTGGATAGAAACTAGAGGCATTATTGACTAATATATCTAATCTGCCCCAGTGTTCAATAGATTGAGTAATAATTGGCTTAAGTTTGGATGTGTCCAATAAGTCCGCCTGAATTAAAATAACAGATTCTGCACGTTGTGTATTTAATTCTGTTTGCAGTTCCAAAGCCTGCTGACGTGATCCCCGATAATGCAATACTAGATTTGCACCTGCAGCATGGAGTAAACGGGCAGTCATTGCTCCAACTCTCTGAGCACCTCCGGTAATCAGAGCGACTTTATCTGTGAGGTCGCTTTTTAGCATCTCATCTATATTTTTATCCGTCATATTTTCACTTATATATTGGTATTTCCAGTATTTCTGGAAGTTGCCGGATAACTCTAGCATAATATGCCATTACTTTCATTTATACTTAAGCCTAATATGTCTAAACAAAGCAATCAAAATTCAAGCCGAGAGACGTCTTCATTCCCTGAAGCCAGTAAGGATGTTTTGGCTCATAGTGAACAACTAAAAAAACATATTCAGGACAGTATTCGTAAAAGCGATGGGAAAATTTCTTTTGCTGATTATATGAATCTGGCACTTTATACACCTGGCCTTGGGTATTATAGTGCGGGGCTGAAAAAGTTTGGCCAGCAGGGAGACTTTATTACAGCACCTGAAATCTCTCCCCTATTTTCTCAATGTCTGGCCATACAATGTATTGAAATCATGCAACAGACCCAGCAATCGGTTTTATTAGAAGTGGGGGCTGGTTCCGGAGTTATGGCAATTGAATTAGTACTGGAATTAGAACGGCGGGAGCAGTTACCCAAACAGTATCTTATTTTAGAGTTAAGTGCCGAGCTCAGAGATCGCCAGCAGCAGGCGATTAAAACCAGACTCCCCCATTTATATGATTCTTTTCAGTGGCTGGATAGATTACCGGAGGCTCCGTTTTCAGGTATTGTTTTAGCCAATGAGTTACTGGATGCAATGCCTGTTCATATGCTTAAACTAACACCTGAGCATAGTTATGAGCGTTATGTAGCATTAGATAAGGATAATAATTTTATCTGGCAGGATGAAATAACAGATAATCCTCTTGTAGAGGATAAAATAGCTGAAATCAAAAAATTGCATCAATCTTTGTCTGATTTCACTATAAAACCGGAAGAAACTTATATTACAGAGATTAACCTGCAAGCTGAGCACTGGATAAAAAGTATCGCTGATATTCTTGACTCAGGTGCTATTTTATTAATTGACTATGGCTATACAGCAAAAGAATATTACCACCCACAACGTACAATGGGTACCTTAATGTGCCATTATCAGCATCATCGACATGATGATCCTTTTTATCTACCGGGGATACAGGACATTACTGCTCATATTAATTTTAGTAGTATTGCTCATGCAGCCAGGCAATCAGGATTAGATGTTGCAGGGTTTACTACACAGGCTCATTTTTTAATGGCTGGTGGTTTGGTTGAGTTGACTCAGGATTTAGATCCTGATGATATTCTTCATTTCACTGAAGTTGCCCGACAAATTAAAATGCTCACTTTACCTGAGGAAATGGGGGAATTATTTAAAGTTCTTTTACTTATGAAAGGTAAGAAGTTATCATTGTCAGCCTTTCAGTTTCAAGACTTTCGTCAACGTCTTTAGAATAACTAAATTAATAGTATATTAGGAACTATCATCTCTATATGGATACAATTCAAATTATAGTTCTTGCCATTGTTCAGGGCTTAACTGAATTTTTACCAATTTCCAGTTCGGCTCATCTTATTCTGGTTCCTCAGCTCATTGGCTGGCAGGATCAGGGACTGGCTTTTGATGTTGCTACGCATTTTGGTACTTTATTAGCTGTTTTATGGTATTTCCGCCATGATATCCATCCCCTGTTTCGAGATTGGCTAAAGTCTATTCAATTAAGAGCGCAAACCGGTGATAGTCCTCTGGCATGGGGGGTTCTGATTGGTAGTATACCTGCTGGAGTCGCGGGTTTATTATTAAACAGCTGGGTCGAACATCTGCGTAGTCCTCTCATTATTGCTACTACAACGATTATTTTTGGTCTGTTATTATGGTATGCCGATGCTTCATTACAAAAAAAGATCCGGCATAATATTGCACCTAAGGATGAGCATCAACTCACCTGGAAAATGATTTTATTTATTGGCTGTGCCCAAGTTCTGGCTTTAATTCCCGGCACCTCACGCTCCGGCATTACCATAACGGCAGCTTTATTATTAGGAATGAGTCGTAAAGCCTCTGCGCGTTTTTCATTTTTATTATCCATTCCACTCATTCTTGCTGCCAGCTTATTTGAAAGTACAAAGCTAGCGAATTCTGTCATTCCCATATCCTGGATAGATATCCTATTAGGTACCAGTCTGTCAGCAATAAGTGCTTATTTGTGTATCCATTATTTTATGCAATTACTGGATAGAGTCGGAATGATGCCATTTATTATTTATCGTTTATGCTTAGGGCTGGTTTTGTTTTGGATTTTCTTTTAACTCATACTTAGAAATAACAAAAGTATAAAGTTCCTATGTACTATAGAAAATTATGGCTGACTTTCGGCATTATTTATATTATCACTATATTTCTGCTTTCGCTGGTCAAGGTACCGGATATTTCATCTCCAATCAGTCATAGCGATAAAATCATTCATTTTTTGATGTACTTTATTTTAGTTGGCTGGTTTGTTCAGTTGTATGAGAACAGACAGATCCGCTTATTTGTTTTACTTTGTGCAATATTTTTGGGGCTGTTTATTGAGCTTCTACAGGGAATGACAAGTTATCGTAATTTTGATTATTATGATGGTATTGCTAATTCTATTGGTGCTATAGCGGCATTTAGTCTTGCTAAAACTTCTTTTTCTTGCATATTAAGTAAGGTGGATATCTTGATTGCGGCTAAACTGAATAAAATAACTTGATCTTATCCAATTTTGTGCCATTATTAGTTATTAAATAAAATTTATTTAATTAACAAAAGGAATACTTTATGAAGTTGACAGCAACAAAAACTATTTATGCTTCTTTATTTTCACTATTACTGATTCTACCTATTACAGCAACTGCTAGTGAAGAGGCTGCTCATCCGGAAAAAGCCAAGTGGTCTTATACTGGTGATACTGGACCGGCACACTGGGGGGATTTAGCACCTGAATTCATCAGCTGTAAATCAGGTAAGAATCAATCGCCTATCAATATTGATACTTATATTGACTCAAAACTGCCTGGGATTAAGATGGATTATAGTCTCTTAGTAGCTGAAGATATTGTTAATAATGGTCATAGTATTCAGGTCAATATTCGTTCAGGCGGCACTGTAAAAATTGATGATAAAAAGTTTGAGTTAAAACAGTTTCATTTCCACACACCTAGTGAAAATATGGTTAATGGAAAGTCTTATCCTCTGGAAGTTCATTTTGTTCATGTTAATGATGCGAATGAGTTAGCGGTGGTGGCTTTATTATATCAGCCTGGTCAGGATAACCTTGCATTGAATCCTTTACTGAAAAATATTCCTATGAATGCAGGAGACTCTAAGCGTCTTGGTGCAAAGGATGTCGAGTTATTTGAACGTTCAAAAACACTTAAAAACTATGTTCGTTTTAATGGTTCTTTAACCACACCACCTTGTACTGAAGGGGTTCGTTGGATTGTTATGAGAGCTATGCCGAGTATATCAAGAAAGCAGTTAAATGTTTTTCAGCAAGCTTTAAAGCATCCTAATAATCGTCCAATACAGCCATTAAATGCCAGGATGATCATTAAGTAAAAGATACGTTCGGAAATGGTATTGGTCATACGTAATTGGTGAGGTATCGTTACTGTTACAGGGGACGCTCAAGCACATCCCTGTGACGCTCAGTCTCGGCATGACCACCATGGACGGTGGAAATGCAACTTGAGGCAGGATGCCGGTGTTGCCCATGCCTCGAAAAGCCCCAGTAACAGTAACGACACCTCACCAATCACTACCTGTACAATGTGCCTCACTTGGGGCGAAAGAGCAAAAGAAAAAAATAGAGCACAAGGCAAATCAACAGATAGAGATTCCCGCTAAGAAACTGCGGGAATGATGGTTTTTTTAGTTTTTACTGCTGCTATGCGTTTTATTCTTAGTTGCTCAGAAATTTCTATTCCCTGGAATCCCTGGGTAATTATTTCTTTTGTATGCACCTGATTGGCTGCATTAAAAAAATCTCTGAATTGTTGTGTTTGTTGCGGAGTATTATTCTCATAGCCTAAACGTCCTCTTGCATCTGCCTCGCAGGCTAGCAGGAATTGTTCGAAACGCTCAGGGCGTCGAAATGCGTCCAGTTTAGATAAGAGATCAACGATAGTTGATGGCTTGAGTTCATTAATTTTGTGATAGTTTAAATGGTATTTGGTCACTAATATGGCGAGTGTAGAAAAGTGTTTGGGTACTTTGAGACGTTGACATATTGCCTCAACCAGAGGGACGCCTCGTGATTCATGGGCGATATGTTTAGGCCATTCCTGTTCAGGTGTGATTCCCTTGCCTAAGTCATGTACTAAGGCGGCAAAGCGTACAGCGGGATCTTCGGATAATTTGGAAGCTTGTTCCAGAACCATCATTGTATGGACCCCGGTGTCAATTTCCGGATGCCATTGTTTTGTTTGAGGTACTCCAAATAGCTGCTCTATTTCTGGAAATAACCTCTCTAATGCTCCACACTGGCGTAATACTTTAAAAAATATCCAGGAATTATCATCACTCAGAGCTTTTTCTACCTCCTGCCAGACCCGCTCAGCTACTAAGGCATCCACTTCATCATTATCTACTAAACAGTTCATCAGGCTCATGGTTTCTTCAGCCACTTTAAAACCATAATCTGCATAGCGTGCGGCAAAACGTGCAACTCTAAGCACCCGTAATGGATCTTCGGCAAAAGCAGGGGATACGTGGCGTAAAATACGCTTATTGAGATCATCTATACCATGGTAGGGATCGTATAATTTCCCCTCTTTATCTTCTGCAATGGCATTGATGGTTAAATCTCTGCGCACCAGATCTTCTTCAAGTGTTACCTTATTATCGGCAAAGAACTGGAAACCATGATAGCCTTTGGAAACTTTACGCTCTGTTCTGGCCAGGGCATATTCATCATGTGTATGGGGATGTAAAAAAACAGGAAAGTCTTTACCAACGGGGGTATAACCAGCGGACAACATTTCTTCTATTGTTGCACCCACCACTACGTAATCATAATCAACTACTTTTCTATTGAGTAGTTTATCTCGAACAGCACCACCCACTTTGTAAAACTGCATTATATTGTTCCTGACCTAGAGGCATACTCTCCGCCAATATTGTTTATTATATGGCGTATTATGCTTAGAGAAAGGGGTTGGAGTCAAATTGATTTGACTTTTACTAGCGTTGGGATTGTTTTCTTAGTTTATCCATCTGACCACTAAAGTCTTTGCCTGATAAATATTGCGGTACTATCGATTCAATACTACGCGGCTGAATATCCAGTTCTTCTGCCATAGGCTCAGAACAAATGCTTTCCAGCTTCATACTATGGTAATTATCCATAGTAATCGGTGCCCCGGGAAACAAATCCATTAATCTGACCAACGGCTTTGAGAAAAACTGGTTTAAGGGCACAATAGTACTGGAACTATTGATCTGCTGCGCAGTAAATTGTACTAATTCGTACAGGCTGTAATCAGCTGGACCACATAAATTATAGTTTTTACCATAGGTTTCAGGATTATCAATGCTATTGATAAAAGCATCCACTACATCACCAATATAAACAGGAGAAAAACGTGCATTGGAACAGGTCAGGGGAAAAAATACCGGCATTAATTTCAACAAGGATGCAAAACGATTAAAGAAACTGTCCTGTGGACCAAAAATAACGGAAGGAGAAAATGTGGTTGCATTCAGACCTTCTGTCGATAAGACTATTTGCTGCGCCTTAGCCTTACTTCTTAAATATAGACTAGGAGCACTTTCATGCGCATTTAAGGCACTCATATGCAATAATCTTGGTGTGCCTACAGAAAGAGTGGCTTCAGCTATACGACTGGCTACTTTTTCATGTACCAGTTCAAAACTATTAGGTCCAGATGGATTTAATATTCCGGCCAGATTAATAACCACATCATAGGTATCAATCTGACGTTCAAGAATTTTACTGCCAAAGAAATCAATCGTGGTTAACTTAACGCCGGGTAAAGTTCTTAAATGTCGATGACGCTCAGGTCTTCTGGTAATAACCTTAATAGAATGCCCCTGGCTGACCAAAGCATGAGTTAAATAAGTCCCGACAAATCCCGTACCGCCAATAATACAAATGTTCACTACTACTACCCCGTCCTTGCAACTCTATATTAGAAGTTAATTATATTAGCATTTAATTATACCATGGTACCACAATATTTTATTAATTTGCAATTTAAGTTTTTCTAAATATCACTTCTAGTTTTCAATAATTTCATAATCATGTGTTATTTCAACACTTTGTGCCAGCATAATAGAGGCTGAACAGTATTTTGTTGCGGACAACTCAACGGCTCTTTGTACCATTTTTTCTTTTAAAGCAGTACCTGTAATAACAAAATGGATATGAATTTTTGTAAAGACTTTGGGATCAGTTTCTGCACGCTCTGCACTTAGTTCAGCCACACAATCCGTTACTTGCTGGCGAGAACGCTGTAATATCAACATCACATCAAATGAAGTACAGCCTCCTAAGCCCATCAACATCATTTCCATGGGACGAATGCCCATATTTTTTCCACCTAAAGCAGGGGGCCCATCCATGACAACCGCATGCCCACTGCCCGACTGGCCCATAAACATCATGTCTTCAACCCATTTAATTTTAACCTGCATTAAGCTCGCCTTATATTTATAAATTTTTTCTCTAAAAAGAACACATATCTTTTTTTATGCTATGCTATTACATTGTATTGCATTAGAGACCTTTTAAGTAATAAAAACAGTCTAATAATAATAAACATAGCCTAAAAGTAAAAAAAAATGTCAATTGTACAATTAAAAAAAGAAAATCCTGCTATTACTGCTTTCTTAAATCATTGTCATATCCATCATTATCCTGCTAAACAAATTATTATCCATGCAAATTCTCATTCTGATACTTTATACTTTTTAATCAAGGGCTCTGTCATTGTCTTATTAGAAGATAATGAAGAACATGAAATTATTCTAGACTATCTTAATAGTGGAGATTTTTTTGGTGAAATGGGCTTATTTAGTCAGCCCTCCAATAGAAGTGCCTGGGTTAAAGCAAAAGTTGATTGTGAAATCGCAGAAATATCCTATAACAAATTTAATAATTTACGCCAGACTTTGCCCGATATTCTTTTTGAAATCACCACACAAATCTCCAATCGTTTACAAAAAACAAGTCAGAAAGTGTCTGACCTAGCTTTTCTTGATGTCACTGGTCGTATCGCTCATACTTTACTGGACCTAGCTAAACAACCTGATGCAATAACACACCCTGATGGTATGCAAATAAAAATCACACGTCAGGATATTGGAAAGATTGTTGGCTGTTCACGTGAAATGGCCGGTAGAGTTTTGAAAAACCTTGCCGAACAACACTTAGTTCATGTCATGGGAAAAACGATTGTTGTATTTGGAACACGTTAAAATAGATTATATATTATTAACAAATAAAATTTATTGATAGCAGGCATAACTTTATGAAAATATAGGGTATAATGTCAACTACAGCTAATTAGTATTACAACAAAATAGTATCAATATTCTCAATTCGGGGAATGAGATAATAATGAAAAAAACAATTATCGCTTTATTAATTATTGGTATATCAGGCTTTGCCCTATTGCAGGGAAGTTTGTGGTACTTCACTCAACAATTCGTTGATCAACAAGTTTATAAAGCCAAGCCTTTTGCACAAATTTCTTATAAAGAAATTGAAACATCAATGCAGGGAAGTGCAATTGTTAAGGGGGTGCGTTTTTTTATTCCTGCAATTAATGAAACCATTTTTATTAAGTCAGTTGAATTTATAGCTCCTGACGTATTCACTTTCCTTATGCTCAATAGCAAAACTGAGCAACAACAAATTCCTGAATCTTTAAAACTTATTATTTCAAATGCAGCTATCAATCTCAATGGTCCCGTGATGAATATGATTGATAATCCTGATATCGAACCATCAGCCATAGAAGCCTTTTCAACCCTGGCTTGTGGTGATATTAACCGTATGGGAAGCCGTTCTCTTTCCAAAATGGGCTATGAGATAATTAATAATAATATCACCCTTGAATATCAATTCTATCCAGCAAAAAAGCGTCTCAATTATACTGTATCAAATCATATTGAAGATATGAGTATTATCACTATAAGTGGTGAGTTATCCAATGTGTCGAACATCAAGTCTTTTTCTGGAAAAACTTTAAAACCAGGCAAAATCAGCTTGGAAATTCAAGATGATTCTTATATAAAAAGAAAAAATGATTTTTGTGCTTTACAGGAAAAATATTCAGTTAATGAATATATTACTGAACATGTTCGCCAGGTGGGAGAATATCTGGGAGTATATGGTATTGAAGTTGAAGTAGATTTATTAGACGCTTATAAAAAGTTACTCAAAACCACGGGAACTGTTCGCTTTGATGCTGATCTCAAACCATTAAGTGAAACAATAAGCTATGCTGAAGAGCTTAAAACATTTGCACCTAATGATATTATTCAATTCATTCGCTTAAAACTATATGTCAATGATAAGCGCATCAATCAGGTATCAATTAAGGTTGATATGGATAAGCTACTTGATGCTGCCAGTAATAATACCTCTGAGCTTGGTCAGCCCAATAGTATGATGAAAAAACAGGTACTTGTTTACAAAAAATATCATCAAATTTCACTAAGCAATTTAAATAACTACAATGGTTATCGCGTTAGAGTTGAAACCAAGGGTGGTCGATATTATAGAGGGACGCTTAAGACAAATAACCCTAAGTATTATGAAGTTATCACTCATATGCGCTCTGGAAATGTTGGTTATCAGGTGACTAAGCATAATATTAAGAAAATTGAAGCTTTTTATTAGTGCTTTAAAATAGTTAGTATTGCTGAGGTAAGCTGAGTTAATTCATGTGGCTTTATAATATAGGGTGGCATAATATAAATCAGTCGGTTAAATGGTCTTATCCAAACACCCTTTTGTATAAATTTTGCCTGGATAGCTTTTAAATCAACTGGATTTTTTAATTCAACAACACCAATAGCACCTTTTACCCGCACATCATTGACACTAGCCAGCTCTTTACATGGCATTAATTCTTTTTGTAATTGCTTTTCAATCTGTTCAATATTTTTTTCCCAAGGCGAATCTAGCAATAAATCAATGCTGGCATTAGCTACCTGGCAGGCTAATGGGTTGGCCATAAAAGTGGGTCCATGCATTAAGATACCTGAACCATCAGCAGCAATGCCCTGTACAACTTTTTGTGTTGTCAGCGTTGCTGCCAGACTCATATAACCCCCTGTTAATGCCTTACCAACACAAAGTATATCTGCTTCTATATTCGCCTGTTCATAAGCAAATAGAGTACCTGTTCTGGCAAATCCTGTGGCAATCTCATCAAGGATTAACAAGACATCATACTTATCACATAGAGATCTTAGTTGTTGTAAATATTCAGGGCAATAAAAACGCATGCCTCCTGCACCCTGTACTATGGGTTCGATAATAATAGCAGCAGTCGTTGACTGATGTTTTTCCAGGAGTTGTTCAAGCGCCCCAATATTATTACTACCATCATCATAACACTCAGGTGCCGGGGCAAAGATATGTTCTATCAGTGTCGCTTTAAACATGGAATGCATGCCGTTAACCGGATCACAGACAGACATGGCAGCAAAGGTATCTCCATGATAACCATTACGCACAGTTAATAATTGATACTTTTCCTGTTTGCCCTGTGCATACCAGTATTGAATGGCCATTTTAATCGCCACTTCAACAGCAACAGAGCCGGAATCTGAGAAAAAAACATGCTGTAATGACTCTGAAGTAATATCAATAAGTTTCTCAGCCAATAAGATTGCCGGCTGATGACTCAAGCCGCCAAACATGACATGAGACATATTTTTAAGTTGTTGTTCAATAGCAGTATTAAGGGTAGGATGATTATAACCATGAATAGCAGCCCACCATGAAGACATACCATCAATCAATTCACGGCCATCTGCTAATTTAATTTTGACACCCTGTGCAGACTCAACCAAGTAGCTTGGCAGGGGCTCACTCATACTGGTATAGGGATGCCAGATATGCTCACGATCATAACTTAAGTATTCATCAATACTCTGTAGGGACATTGCTTAGAATTAACTATGACTAAACAGTTCAGCCAGTTTTTCTCCGGGCTGATCTGCTCGCATAAAAGACTCTCCAACAAGAAAGGCATTGACCTGATGTTGACGCATTAATGATACATCTTGAGGAAGATGTATAGCACTTTCAGTCACCACAATCCGATCGTCAGGAATTTGATCTAATAAACTGATAGTAGTATTTAATGTTGTTTCAAAGGTTCTTAAGTTGCGGTTATTGATGCCCATTAAACGAGTAGGGAGTTTTAAAGCACGTTGCAGCTCTTCTTCATCATGCACTTCAACCAGTACATCCATATTTAATTCACTGGCCAAAGCAGTGAATTCACTCAGTTGAGTATCACTCAAACAGGCAACAATTAATAAAATGGCATCTGCCCCGATTAATCGTGCTTCATAAATCTGATAAGGATCGATAACAAAATCTTTTCTTAGAACAGGCAATTGACAAGCATTTCTGGCTTCCTGTAAATAGCGATCACTACCCTGAAAGAAATCTATATCGGTGAGCACTGACAGGCAGGTGGCACCACCTCGTTCATAAGATTGAGCTATTTCTGATGGGATAAAGTTTTCTCGAATAAGCCCCTTACTAGGAGAGGCTTTTTTTATCTCTGCAATCACAGCAGACTGGCCAGCCGAGATTTTATTTTCAATGGATTTTACAAAACCACGTGTTTTATACTCTACCTCAGCAGTGATATTTTTTACATCTTTTATCAGCGTTTCCAGGGATTTCTTTTCACATAATACATCAACTTCTTCACGCTTACGCTTAAGAATTTTAATTAAGATATCTGGTGGATTTGAATTTGACATTTTTTGATTGCTTGCTTAATTGTGATTTATTTAACAATACTCAAATGCGGCTTTTTAGGTTTTTCTTTTTCATTTGTTTTCTCACCAGCATTAGAGTGTGGTACTTGTGAATCTTCATCCCCCTCTTCCGGAAACATCATACCACGCCCATTTTCCTTGGAATATAATGCCAATGCTGCATAAGTTGGAACATAAACATCCATCGATACACCACTAAAGCGTGCATTAAAGCTTACTGCTTCATTTGACAACTCTAAGCCTCGTGTAGCAGTCAGGCTGATATTCAAAATAATTTTTCCGTCCTGCACGTGCTCCAGAGGAACCATAACATCAGTAGCTTCTGCATCTACCAACAAGTAGGGTGTTTGATCATTTTCAATAAGCCAATCAAATATTGCACGTAATAAATAAGGACGGCTAGGAGTCATTATAAGATTATTTCCATATCTTCTTCTATTTCTGAAAGACTTTCTCTAAAAGGTTCTCTGTCAAATAGACGTTGTGCATATTCTGTGACAGCAATCGCTGATTCCGGTAACTCTATACACATTTCATTAAGCCGCCATAAAACCGGTGCAATAGCACAATCAACCAGGGTATACTCATCGGACATAAAAAAGGGCTTTTGCTCAAACACAGGCGCTAGCTCTGTTAATTTTTCACGTAATTCCTTACGCTGTTTAACACTTTGTTTTTCTGTCTTGCCAATAAGCTTTTCAATTAGGGGATCCCATTCATTTTTAACTCTAATCAATAGCATTTTCAGACGTGCTCTATTGACGGGATCAACAGGTAATAATGGTGGATGAGGAAAACGTTCATCCAGATATTCCACAATTAACTGCGCATCAAACAAAACCAGATCTCGATCAACTAGTGTCGGAGTCGTCTTATAAGGATTTAGCTCAATAAGATCAGCAGGTATGTTTTCTGGATCAACATCAACAATTTCATGATTAATATTTTTTTCAGCCAGAACCACTCTGACTCGGTGACTCAAAAGATCATTCCCATCTGAAAACAGGGTCATAATAGATCTTCTATTGGTAAGTTGAGTCATAGCTTCTCCCTTTAACCTTTTCTCAAGGTTTTATAAAACGCAAACAGGGGGCATAAATGCCCCCTTCAAATAAATATATCCATGTAATAAATATTAATACATGGATTAATGTTTTTACTTAGTGTACATCTTTCCAATAATCTTTCTTCATTGCATAAGCAACACCGAAGAAGAAGAATAAAAAGACTAATACATAAACGCCCAGACTTTTACGATAGGACTGGTTGGGCTCACCGATATATGAAAGGAAAGCAACCAGATCACGAATCATTGTATGGAACTCTTCTTCTGACATGGTGCCTTGCTCAACCACCTTCATGCCAGTCAGAGTTTTCACTCCATCATGTTCTTCATAAACAGCTTCTTTAACACCTTCCTGTTTCCAGAAAACATTAGGCATACCCACATCTTTGAAAACAACATTGTTGTGCCCGGTTGTTTTAGATGTATCTGTATAAAAACTAATCAGATAAGTATATAACCAGTCAACACCTCTGGAACGAGCCACTAAGGAAAGATCCGGTGGCACTGCACCAAAGGCTTCTTTAGCATAATCATCAGTCATGACTGCTGTCATAGTACCACCAAATTTGGCTCCAATATGATTAATATTTTCCATCACCTGTGTTTCAGTCATATCTAAGTCAGTCGCAACACGATTAAAGCGGACAAATTTAGCAGAATGACAACTTAGGCAATAGTCAGTAAAGACTTTTGCACCACGTTGTAATGAAGCTTTATCATCCACATCAATATTAGCAGATTCCAGGTGAGCTCCGCCAGCGGCGAGAACTAAACCTGTACTTGTTAATGCTATTGTCGCCAATAGCAAAGCAGTTATTGTTTTTTTCATTTCATTGTCACCCTTTCTGGAACTGGCTTATTCTTTTCAAACTTCGTGTAGATAGGCATCAACAGGAAGAAAGCAAAATAGTAAACGGTACAAATTTGAGCTAACAAAGTACGACCATCTGTGGGTGATAAAGTACCCAAAATACCCAGGATAATAAAAGCAACAACAAAGATTGCTAATAAAGCCTTATACCAGTTGGCACGATAGCGTATTGATTTAACCGGATTACGATCCAACCATGGCAGGAAGAATAACACCACAATCGAAGCACCCATTGCAATCACACCAGGAAAAGCAGAACCGGCAATACTGGGTACCGCACGTAACACCGAATAATAAGGTGTAAAATACCACACTGGAGCAATATGCTCAGGTGTTTTTAATGGATTAGCAGGTTCAAAGTTAGCATGCTCAATGAAATAACCAAACATTTCCGGCATAAAGAATACAACAATTGAGAAAAACATTAAGAAAACAATCACCCCAACAATATCTTTTACAGAATAATATGGGTGGAATGGGATACCATCTAGAGGAATACCATTTGCATCTTTATTTTTCTTGATTTCAACACCATCAGGATT
Organism: Pseudomonadota bacterium; assembly: GCA_015222495.1. Lineage (GTDB taxonomy): Bacteria > Pseudomonadota > Gammaproteobacteria > GRL18 > GRL18 > GRL18. Next base: position 2,828 of record JADFVK010000256.1, on the reverse strand, counting down.
GTTAGAACCCACTTCATGCAAGGCAACAATATGAGCAAAAATCAAACCAACTAGAATCAAAGGAATAGCCGCAACATGTAAAGAAAAGAAACGGTTCAAGGTCGCATCACCAATAACAAAGTCACCACGAACCCAGATACCCAAACCTTCACCAACAAACGGAATGGCGCTGACCAGATTAATAATAACCTGAGCTCCCCAGAACGACATTTGTCCCCAAGGCAATAAGTAACCCATAAAACCCTCTGCCATCAAGGCCAGGAAGATTAACATACCAAATATCCAGATCAATTCACGTGGTTTCTTATATGAACCATAAAGTAAGGCACGAAACATATGCAGATAAATCACAATAAAGAAAGCTGATGCACCGGTAGAGTGAAAATAGCGAATTAGCCAACCCCATTCCACATCGCGCATAATGCCCATTTCAACGGATTGAAAGGCCAAAGCGGTATCCGGCTTATAGAACATAGTCAAAAAGACACCTGAAAGTATCTGAATAACCAGCACCAGAAAGGCTAAAGAACCAAAGAAATACCAGAAGTTAAAATTCTTAGGTGTATAGTATTTTGCAAGATGTTTTTCCCACGTTTTTGTGGCAGGGTAACGAGCATCAATCCAGCCCATCAAACCATTAGATTTCTGTTCCATTATGCATTACTCCCATCTTGACCAATCAGGATTACTGTATCACTTTTGAAAACATGGGGTGGTACCGGTAAGTTTGTCGGCGCTGGCATTGATTTATAAACACGGCCTGATAAGTCATAGATTGAACCATGACAAGGACAGAAAAAACCACCTTTCCAGTCACTACCCAAAGCACCTGCATATGGATTATTCAAATCCGGTACATATTTAGGCGCACAACCCAGGTGAGTACAAACTCCTTCCATCACAGATACTTTAGTATGTTTATCGTATGAACGTCCTACATTCTTACAATATTCGGGCTGCTTTGACATATCAGAGTTGATATCTGCAAGCATATCAACATCTGACGCAAGATCCTTCATATTATCATCAGTTCTTTTCAATACGTAAACTGGCTTACCACGCCACTCTACTGTAATCATTTGCCCTTCTTCAAGCTTACTAATGTCAGCCAGAACCGGTGCCCCTGCCGCTAATGCTCTAGCGCTGGGATTCCAGGATTTAACGAAGGGTACAGCGACAAAACCGGCACCAACAGCACCAACCACAGTAGTGGCTGATACTAAAAAGCGACGTTTGCTATTATCTACAGCATCTGCACTCATTTACTTATTCTCCCAAACTTAAGATGATACCTGCATTCCAACCATAAAAAATGATAATTCATTTTCAAGTTTAGAGCAGAGTTTCTTAACTCGATACAAAAAAAATTTGACACATTTTGTTAAAATATGCCCCTAATATCAAGTACTATTTAATTATTTACTAATAAAGGTGACAATTATCATAAAATTGTTGCTAAAATCACTAAATTGAGAGTAATTAAATCTTAAATAGTTTGGACTCAAATAGGGTTATTAATATCTACAAATTGATGCTCTAAATTAAAATATTCTGCCAGGTGTTCCCCTAATGCTTGCACACCATAGCGCTCAGTCGCATGATGACCAGCGGCAAAATAGTGGATATTATTTTCTTTGGCAATATGCCAGGTATTTTCTGATATTTCACCACTGATAAAAGCATCTGCCTCTAATTCTATTGCCTGTTCGATATAACTTTGTGCTGCACCTGTACATAGTGCTACTTTTTTAATATCCCGTTCTACTGCTATATGCTGTACCTGTCGAGATAAAACATGACTAATTGTTTGCGCCAGTTCTACGCCACTTTGTGTTTTAACTGAACCTAATATGGCAATATCATTATCTGCAAAAGATCGCTCAACTATTATTCCTAACTTTTCAGCCAGAAGTATATTATTACCCAGTGTTTTGTGGGCATCCAGGGGAAGATGATATGCCAGCAAATTAATATCATTCATCAATAAAGATTTTATACGCTGTTTTTTCATACCACTGATAACTGGGTCTTCTCCTCGCCAGAAAAACCCATGATGAACCAACAGCATATCAGCCTGTAGTTCCACAGCCTGATCAATCAATGCCTGACAAGCTGTCACTCCCGATACTATTTTTTTAATAGCATCACTTCCCTCCACCTGCAAACCATTGGGGCAATAGTCTTTAAACAATTTAACTTGTAGAAAGTCATCACAATAATCTACAATTTCTTTACGCTTAGCCATTATTCAACTAATCATCCAGCTTTGGTAATTGTAAAATAGTATTTGCATCATTACCCTGCATGAGTAATTTTGGATACATTCCCGTCCATTTTTCAATAGATTTATAACGAATTAATTCTGTTGTAATGGATTTGGCAATCAAATTATTAGCTTCTGCAATCGCCTGAGCTTCCACCTTCAGCTGATATGCCTTAGCATCTGCTGAAATTTTTTGCCTTTCAGCTTCAGCTTTAGCTTTTGTAGTAATCTCAATTAAACGAGTATTGGCCTGAATGGTCTGAATTTTTTGCTGTTTCTTAGCCTGATTTTCAACCATGGCTAGTTTTTGTTCTTCCTGTTTTGCAATTTGTACTTCTTCCACTTTTTTCAAAACAATTTTAGGCAGTTGAATATTACGTAATGAAACTTCATTCAGGACAAAGGGCAAATACTCAAATTTCTTATCAATACGGGCCTTAAGTTCCCCACTAATCACCGCTCGATCAGAGGCTATTTTTTCAGCAGGATATTTACCAATCACATCACGTACCACATCACGAATATTAGGATTGATCACCTTATCAAAGTAGTTCACACCATATTT
>JADFVK010000255.1 GCA_015222495.1 Pseudomonadota bacterium | reverse complement strand
TTAAATTCTAACCAATACCATACTATAAATAAATGAGCCTGATCAATATTTAAGCAACTAAACATGTTTCACACTGAAATAATATTTTATGAACAGCATCTAGTGTGATTGAAGTCAATGTGTGTCATTTGGTGTTTATCGTTAAGTGTAATGATAGCATTTGCCTCAGCTGGTATTGCTGATAAATTATGCTCAGTTAAACGTTGATAATACTGGATAAAACGTTTTAGCTGGGCAGGATTAAGCAAGTAGTAGGATGCTTTTTCTGGTGAATTTTTAAGACATTCAGCTAATTTTTGTTCCTGTAGCAGACGCCATTGATAGACCACATCAAAGTTGGGTGCTTTTAACATGAGTAAATAATCTATTTGTTTAAATAGGGTCTGATATTCACCAGCTAAAAATTCGTTTGAGCATGTTCTCCAGATTCCCTTCTTATCCTCAAATTTTTCTAAGTCATTAATGGGATCCAGCAATGAATCTTTATCAATTGCCTGAGAGCCAATACACCAGCCTTCAAATATAATAATAGAAACAGGCCCCTCAATTTTATCCCATTGTTTTTCAACTTTTCTATCATCTATGGCTTTATCAAATCGTGGAATTGAAGAAGACTCGCCTTTGTGAAGTTGTTTTAACTGTTGGATAGTGTGTAATGCTAAATCAACATCATGGGTGCCCGGAACACCTCTAGTTGCAAATAGCGGATGAAGTGACTGAGCTAATTCATTTCTTTTGGCTTTAGTATGGTAAAAATCATCAATTGAAAGAATTACAACCTGATGTCTATACTTTGTTTCAAGCAGGCTCTTAAGTATGACTGCTGCAGTAGTTTTCCCCGATCCTTGCGAGCCATTAATACCAATCACCGGTGTTGGTGAAGCTAACGAGTATTGGTGAAAAAGCTCTGATAGCGGTTCAAAGTAAAGTGAAATATAATTGCTAAACTCCTCAGGTAAATCCAGTTGTAGTATTAAGTCTTCTATCGTATCATTTTTCATATTACTTATTGCTGCAACTGTTTCAGCTTCCACATTAAAAAACTACCCACTAGCATTATGATAGCAGCCAGATATAAGCCTGAGTTATAGTTACCACTATTTTGAGCCAGTATGCCGATAATGGCTGGTGCAATAATTTGTGCAATACCGTAAAAAATAGTTATTTTCCCCATCATTTTAGCTGGTCTTGTTGGATAATAACGTCCAGCCATGGTGAGTACCAGACTAACAATACCAATAAAGGTTCCGCCAAATAAAATTGCACTTATAATCATTATAGTCAAACTGGACTCAATAACAGGCAATAATATTCCCAGAGTCTGTAGTAAACAGGCAGAGATTAATGCGTTAAAAGTACCAAAACGGCGTGCTATAAAATCCCAGAGTATACAGGCAGGTGCTGCAGCCAGTCCTAATACGATAAATATCCAGTTACCCTTACCTTCTAAACCAGGTAACTCTTCAACTATAGCGACAATAAATGTTGCGTTGATCACATAGCCAACGCCTGCACAAAAGTAAGCCAGCATAAATAGCCTCATAAATTGAGGTCCAGGTGGTTTATCAGTCATTTCATGACCACTATGGGTAATATTGCTATTATCTGGATGGGGTAGCCAGAACCAGGCAGGAATTAAGAGTAATAAGCTGATGCAACTGAGTAAAAGCCATTGCTGACTCCAGTCAAAATAATCACTCATAAATTCAATAGCAAGTGTGCAAAAAACAATTCCCAGACCCAGGCCGCTAAAATGAATACCTAATTCACTCTTGTACTCATGACGTATCAACCAGTTCATAATTAGACCTGAACCGAGTATGAGACCAGCGGCACTACTTAATCCTGCAAAAAAACGCAATATTGACCAGTACCAAAAGTTGTCAGTTAAGCCCATACCTGCAGTTGTCAGCAATGCTAAAATCAGACCAATACGATACAGCCGATCCTTAAGAATCATATTGTTAAGAAATGAGGCGATTAGAGCACCACAGAGATAACCCATGTAATTTATGGAAGCTAACCAGCCACCTTCAGCGAGGCTTAATCCTGCTTGCTGCTGCATTAGTGGCAGCATCGGTGTATAGGCAAAGCGTGCCACACCAAGCATTAAAATCAAACTGAAAATACCTGATGTTAATACTTTCAATCGTGTTACTTGATCACTCATAAAGCATTCCATTGATACTTGTCAAAAGATGGTATAGAGTTTTTAGCATCTGTTCAAGTAGAAATCAATGATGTATAAGCTCAGGATGAATTAAATGAACAAGCTTTATTTTACCCGTTTTGTACTTTGAGTTTAGCTTTAATAAACTGCATATGGGGAACATGAATTAATTCTGCTATTTTTCTCACCATATGTTCTTCCATCTCATCAAGGTAGGAATCTGCATAAGCAATAGTCCAGAGGTTTTCAATAATCTTTATTTTTTGAATTTGTGAGAAGTTATTATTAATGAGCTGAGTAAATTGATAATAATCTGTAGATTGTTTGAGTTCTTCTTTTGCAAGTAAAAACAGTTCATCGAATTCCTGTGCTGATATATTAAAATGTATATTAATTGCCTTGATAGTGGCTTCTTTTTCGTCGCCATGTATTTGACCATCCTGCAGCATCATTTCAAGATATAGAGCTATTGTGGCTAATTGTAGTTGATGTTCACTATCATTTTCTTGTACTAATGATAGATTATTATCAAAAAATATTTTGATTTTCTGCAGCATAAAAGACTAATAGCCTATGAATTTAATATATCGTTAAAAAGGAGTAGATTATACTCTATTAAACAAATATTAACTGAACTTTATTAAACCCTAAAAGAGGTTAATATTGTCTTAAAATCAGGGAAGAAAGTGTTTGTGTGATATAGGTCAAAAAATAAGAATATTATTAAATAGCAACTTGATTTTCTGGTTTTTTTGGAGTATATCTAGTTAATAAGTGTTTGTTTTTTTGGAGGGAATATGGTACTGGTTTTAGGTATCGGGAATTCGCTACTACAGGATGAAGGGATAGCTTTTCATCTACTCAAACGCTTGCGTCAGGAAAAAGCCCACTGGCCGGTGAAATTTCTTGATGGTGGCACTCTTAGTTTTAACCTCGCATCTGTCATTGAATCCTGCTCCCATCTTATCGTTATCGATGCCGCTAATTTAAATAGCTCACCAGGTTCTGTCCAATCTTTTTTTGATCTTGATTTGGATAAATTTCTTAATAAGCCGGGTAAAAGTGTACATGAAGTTTCCCTGAGCGATTTATTTGATATGACCCGTCTTACGGATACTATTCCCATGCATCGAGCTATGGTTGCAGTACAGCCAAAAAATATCTCATGGGGTGAAAACTTAACTCCACTTGTAGAAGACTCACAAACAACTGCTATAGAACATATCAAAAAGGCTTTAATAAAATGGGGGATTCTTGCTGTAAATGAGGAGTTAAAGTATGGCTCCAGCTAAAGATAATGTTATACCCATAAAGAGAATAGATAGTCATCCTTCTCAGGACAATATTAATATCCGCTCCATTTTGATAGAGATTCAGGCGGGATTAGATAATTTGTCTGAAAGTGGCAGTAGACACATTATTGATCTAGGGGCTATTCCATTAGCAGGATATGAAAGAGAAAAGTTATTTGAATTATTAGGGCAGGGAGAAGTTCATATTCATATGTCATTATTGGGAACAAGTGAAATTTATGAAACACTTTTTTCCGGCGTATGGGTGGTTAAACATCGTGATGAACTGGAAGAATTCAGCAGTATGTTTATAGAAATTTGTCATATCCCGGATATTGTTTTATCACAACCGGATGATATTGTGACAGCCAATAGTAAATTGCAGGGATTGATTAATAATATATAGTTTTGAGGGGCAATAAAATGATTACTCAAGAAACACTTGGCAAAACATTAATTTCTCATGGCGTCAGTCGGCGTGGCTTTATAAAGTTTTGTTCTACACTTACGTCCATGCTGGCATTACATCCGAGTATGGCTATACAAGTAGCTAAATCCCTGGAAAAGATACAGCGCCCCTCTGTTATCTGGCTGCATTTCCAGGAGTGTACAGGCTGTAGTGAATCACTGACCCGTTCCCATGCCCCCACCATAGAAAGTTTAATTTTTGATTATATCTCTCTGGATTATCATGAGACTTTATTAGCAGCGGCAGGTGATGCGGCTGAAAAAGCTCTGCATGATGCTATGCATGCACATAAGGGAAAATATTTACTGGTGGTTGAAGGATCAATTCCATTGGCCAATCCTGGCTTTTCCACAGTGGGAGGAAAAAGTAATCTGGATGTTTTACAACATGTCGCAAAAGATGCTGCTGCCATCATAGCTGTTGGTAGTTGTGCCTCTTTTGGTGGCCTGCCCAATGCTGATCCTAATCCTACTGGTGCAGTGTCTGTATCAGATATCATTAAAGATAAGCCGATTATTAATATTTCCGGCTGTCCACCAATTCCTGTAGTGATTACAGGTGTTTTAGCTCATTATCTTACCTTTAATGTGCTGCCGGAATTAGATGAATTAGGGCGACCAAAAACCTTCTATGCAGATACTATTCATGACCGCTGCTATCGTCGACCATTTTATGATAAAGGACTGTTTGCTGAAAGCTTCGATGATGAAGGGGCTAAAAAAGGCTGGTGCTTATATAGGCTGGGTTGTAAGGGGCCGACTACTCATAATGCCTGTGCAACAGTCAAATGGAATGATCAAACATCCTGGCCGGTGGAAGCCGGACATGGCTGCCTGGGTTGTTCTGAACCGCGTTTCTGGGATGGGGGCGGTTTTTATAAGGCCTTATCTATTCCAGGTAGTGATGTTAAAAAAATGGCTGGTTATGCAGTGGCAGCAGGGTTAGCTGCCGGTGCTGTAGGAGGTATGGCCAACCGTAGCAAAAAAGTGGATGCAGTTAAAAAACATGAAACAATTTCTGTAGAAGACTGGGAAGAATAACCATGAATAATTCTATTGAGTTTTTACTCTGGGTAAAGGGTCCTGCCTTTGATATTGCCCTATTTATCTTTATTGCAGGTATTCTTATTCGCGTGATTGAGATACTTGCTCTGGGTAGAAAATCTGATCTTGCAGAAGCACGCAGTTCAGAAATTAAGGGAGGTATTCGCAGGCTTATTGATCGAAGTATTCCTGAAAAGAGTATGCTTAAACGAGCACCCTTTATAATTATTAATGGTTATCTTTGGCATATCGCCTGGTTCATCAGTTTCTTTTTATTTGTGCCTCATATTGAAGTCATTCATGCTTTAATTGGTATTTCATGGCCGGGGCTGCCTAATCAATTTGTGGATGCCGCAGCAGTGATAGGTATTATTTCATTGCTGGCTATGTTGATCTATCGTATCAACCATCCGGT
>JADFVK010000046.1 GCA_015222495.1 Pseudomonadota bacterium | reverse complement strand
TTTTCCATGATAGTGCTATCAGTCATGCGCAAATCTACAAATGCAAAAACAAAGCAGGAGAAATTAATTTCTCTGATGAGGTCTGCGTTAAAGGAGAAAAATCAACCCGCTTAGATATGCAAATAAGCACTCCTACCCTCAAGGGGCACCGAGGTAAAGATGAGCCAATAGCACCACTCAAAAAAGTCCGCACAGATGCTTATACGCTTGTTTCTCTTCTGTCCAGATCACAAGTTGAATTAAATACAGCATCTATACAAAGCGTTCTCAATGGTCAAACTTCAGAGCTGCCGGAACTATTACTATCAGATGGTATTGCAATTGATCTCTTAAACGTCGATAAAATTACCATCTCTCATGTTATTAGTACAGATAAAACAAGCATGCAAATTATCATGCAGGATGGTTATCAGGAAACAAAGATTATTAGTGAACCATTTCCTGATATTATTGGCAAAGCCAGAATTGGTAGTTTCAGAAAGTCATTAGAAGATATTAGACAAATTGAATTTTTTAATAGTCATAAAGTACCTATTAAAGCCATGAAAGAGTCATTGCATATAAAATCTCAGAGTTTATCCGCTCACCAGACAACTAAGGATAAAATAGATGCCACTCCTAAGGGACAGCAAAGAAAAGAAACCTCAAAAGTTATTGAGCTGGACTTAACTCGTGAGATAGAAACAAAATCGACTAAACAGTTTATACCACAAAAAATAAAAAAATTGCCCTTGCCAAAAAAGAATTTTAATATGGCGCAATTAATCTTTATAGATGATCGGCAGATAGAAATAGATAAACACTCTATTGGCAGTTCAAGAGAAGGCCATCAAACTCAAACAGCCCATTTTATTTTAAATGCTCAGGATAAAATTCCCTTTAACGAGATAAAAAGTATTAAAGTCAGACCAAACAAAGATAAAAGCCAGCTGGTGGTTGCAGTATCACTAAAAAGCAGGGAAATAAAAATGGAGAATATGTCCAAACCCTTTACCAGAGTTCAGGTCACGAGCAATATGGTGACAATTGATTATTCTTTGTTAGATATTAAATCGATAAGTTTTTAGCTGATTTTATATATTTATGTCTTTTAGATTACTGGCTTGAAATTATTTTACTCTGATAACCCTAATTATTTATATTCTTCCTGAGTTGTCGTAGTTTGTAAAAATACAAGTAATGTGCTACAGTTTGTAGGTATAAATAGGAGGCATGCCAATGGATGTATATACTGCAAGAGATTTAAGAAATCGGTCAGGAGAATTGCTTAGTGATGCTAAAGCAGGTGAATTATCGTTAATAACAAAGCATGGCAGACCCGCCTTAATAGGGGTTCCATTTGACAAACATCTCATTGAAATAGGCCTGCATAAGACACTGGCGCTGAATCTTTTTGATGAAAGAAAGTTAACACTGGCTCAAAGTGCAAAGTTAGCTGATATGGATCTACACGATTTTATGGATTTACTGGGTGAAATGGGGATAAAGGCTGTTGATTATCCAGCTGAAGATCTCGATTCTGAAATGCTTTTTGAGCTATGAGAAAAGTTATTATTGCTGATGCAAGCCCGCTTATTGCGTTGGCTCGAATTGATCGTCTTTCACTATTAAAAAGTATTTTTTCTCACATTATCATACCTTATGCTGTTCGTGATGAACTAAAAATGGATTCCACAAAACCAGGAGCAGGGAAATTATTAGCGGCAGAAAAGGAAGGTTGGCTTAAAACTGTGGATATTAAACCTCACAATCTTAAACTCGATCTTGATCAAGGTGAAATTGAAGCTATTGCTTTAGCTTTACAAGTCAGCTCAGATTTTCTTCTTATTGATGAAAGAAAAGGACGCAGGGCAGCAATAAAACACGGTATTCATGTGCTTGGAAGTGCCAGAGTTTTTATTGCAGCCAAAGAAAAAGGCTTACTCGTTAAAGTAATGCCTGAAATAGACAAGCTTGCTAAAGCTGGTTATAGACTATCAGACGATATCATAGAAAGAATTAAGATTCTTTCCGGTGAAATGAATAATAATTAAATAGGCTGAGGTGCTTGTAAAACAGGCAATTGAATCATCTGTTCATCATCAGGAAAAGCTTTTGCAACTTCAGAATTTAATAGAACAAGATTATTAGAATCATTATAAGACTCATAATACTTGCCTCGAACACTCCTGGTGAAATCATCTCTTTTATATTCTGATCTCAATTCGAATTTCAATTTATGTCCTATAATCCTTGTTTTAAATAACTAGTGAATATGATTCCTGACCAAACTTGCCTAAGGGAGCTTTAATGATTCCAGGAAATATCAACTTTTCTATGTTGAAGAACACAGTCGCGTAAATATAGATTGATAAGACTCTGATAAGGTACGCCTGACTCAATGGCCATATTTTTAAAATAATTAATAACTTCTTCGCTTAGTCTCATTGTCACGGGTTTTTTTAGTTTTGAAGCATATGGGTTTTTGCGGGACTTTAACTTAGAAAGATCGTATTCACTTTTCATAAAATATCACCCTTATAGAATCCTTGTTCATTTTTTGTTGCTTTTCGAGCAGAAATAATACGAATAACTTCGTCTGGTTCTCTTTCACAATGGCAAATCATAAGAATTCTGTTTTTAGAACTAACACCAAGAATAAGAAATCTATCGTCACCTAATTGTGAACTATCAGAATCGTAAAACTGAACAGCTAACTCATCATAAAATACAGATTTAGCTTCCTCAAAAGTAATGCCATGTTTTCTCTCATTAGATCTTGCTTTTGATATATTCCATTCAAACTTAATCATAAATACATTATATGTACAGACAGCAGTTTGTCAATATTTGGGTTTATAAAAAGTAGTTGTTCAAGTTATAAAAGCAACTGTTCTGACCCCATGGTTAGACCGGCTCCTCATTTTTCCGCAGATATTAACGACATCCCAAAGGATGCAGTTCGGTTTTGGTTTGTTGATAACAGCTTTTAAGTACTCAGATAATTTCGACCAAAACTATTAGGGAAATAAATCCCTGTTTGTTTTCGTTTAATTGAGTTTCAATAATTTGTGTCGTTGCTGCTGATTGATTAACATCATCCTGTGCTAAATAACGAATAATGACGTTGGTATCCAAGCCTATCATTGCTATTTTCCCATATTGGCAATAGCAGTATTCATATCATCTATGCTGACAGGTGCCTTATTTTTGCTTTTAACAATACCTTTAAGATTTTGAATATCCTTACTTTTAAGTAAGGGTAGCATGTATAGATAAATAAATAAAATCTAAAGCTCCTTTATAATTTAATTCATATTTCAGTTGATCGTCAAGGCTTCTTCATCTGCATGATCAGTGATTCTTACATGACTGTGTTGTATAAACTATTGACATTTCATATCATATGTAATATTTTGAGTATATGAACTTTGAATGGAATATAGAAAAAAATAATATTTTAAAAGAAGAACGTGGTGTATGTTTTGAAGATGTTGTGATTGCAATTAATCAAAATGGTTTGTTAGATGTTATACAACACCCTAATCAGGTTAAATACCCAGGGCAACAAATATACATTATTGAATTTAATGTATATGTTTATATGGTTCCTTTTATTAAAAAAGAGGAAATAATCTTCTTAAAAACGATAATTCCCAGCAGGAAAATGAAACAATTATATAAAGGAGAGTTGTGATGGCTGAAGTTAATGATTATGAAGTAGAACTTCTAGAGTATTTTGAATCCCATACACCCAGAAGTGTTAAGAATATTGATGATGAAATTTATTTTGCAAAAACAGCATCCAGTAATTTTTTAAAAAAAACAAAAAATATAAATATACGCCTTGCTGAAAGTGATATTTTGAAAGTTAAACGAAAAAGTGCTGAGTTGAATATTCCTTATCAAACAATTTTGTCTTCAGTTATTCATCAGTTTGCAACAGGTAAAATTAAAGTGATAATGTAGTCTTACATCAAAAGACAATTCTAAGCCCGGAAACTTTAAATGTTTTTTGAAATGCTCAAGTTCAGGGTTATGAAGCATAAAGAAATCAGGGTCCCCTGATCTTCCCTTTTTACAGTATACCCCTAATTTTGTTGTGAAGAGCGCAACAAAGCACCAAACAAACCATTTAAGGGCTCGTTTAATGTTCGAATTGGTAGTGAGTTGCATCGTGAAGCAATGATGCATGCTCAAGAGCAGGGAGTTAATTTAAATGAATTTGTGAAACAGGCAATTGAAATATTAGTGCACCATTGATAAAAATTAAATGAAGCTATAGCTACAGTAGCTTTAAATCCAGCTTTGACCCGTATATTCCCCTTGACTACTGGTAGTTGCTAAAAATCAACTCATCTGACCCTTTGATTCCTTTTATATTCTGATCTCACTTCGAATTTCAATTTATGTCCTATAATCCTCGTTTTAAATAACTAGTGAATATGACTCCTGACCAAACTTGCCTAAGGGAGCTTTAATGATTCCAACATTGGTAGCATATATAAATTCAACTGTTCTGACCCTTTTATTTTTCTTTGATTTTTAATGTGATAACGTTGTTGTAACAATTATTTTTCTATGATACTGTATTTCCAGTAATTTAATTAAAGGAATTAAATAAATGAGAACCAATATACGAAAAATTGGCAATAGTGCAGGAGTAATTCTACCTTCAGTAATTTTAAAAAAACTTCATTTATCAGAAGGAGATGCTATTGAAATATCTGAAAATAAAAATCAAATTATGATTACACCAAAACAAGAGAAACCTAAGTACACACTTAAAGAACTACTTTCTCAATGTGATTTAAATGCTACCATGCCAGAAGTGGTTAAAGAGTGGGATGAGATGAGTTCTGTAAGTCTAGAGTCACTATGAGGCGAAAGAAGTTTGAACGAGGGGATATAGTAAAGGTTTGCTTAAACCCTGTCTCAGGTCGAGAATTACAGGGAGATTTTAGGCCTTGTCTTGTTCTATCAACTTCTGATTTTAATCAATTGGGTACTGTTCTCGTAGCTCCAATTAGTCAAGGTGCTGATTTTTCAAGAATTCAGGGGTTTACTATTCCATTACATGGATGTGGTACTGATACACAGGGAGTCGTTTTAATTAATAGTGTTCGCACACTTGATCTCGAGACAAGAAAAGCCAAAAAAATTGAAACCGTACCTGATTATATAATTGATGATGCTTTAGCTCATTTAATTGCAATCTTAGAATAGAATGCAATGTTCTGTTTAAAGGGGAGACTCCTGGGTTTGTTTCAAGCAGTGAGATATGTTGGGTAATCTATATTTTTCTGACACATCCAGTACCTGCATTAATGGTCACTTCATTTGGCACCAAAGATTCAAGTGGCAATGATTTTTCACTGCCCCTAATTGTTCTGATAATTTAAACAACAAAGTAAGCTTTTAAAACTAAAGCAATAATACCTGCAACAACGATCCACATCATCTTGGTAATAGTATCTAACTTAGTTTCAACAATAGCTAATCGTTTATCTAAATCAGAGTGTTCAACTGATTCTGCAGCAAGTGATGCTGAAGTTTTTGTCACTCCAGCCTCTAATAGTGCTTCATATATTTCTTTATTTAGTGTGCTCATATAACATATCCTAAAATCCAATGAGCTTAATATATATTAATTGTGTACAGATATCAATTCTAATATAAGCTCAATTGTTATGACTACTCGATTAATCATTAGAAATAGAGTCAATATTATACTTGTCGCCTAATTTTTTACTTGACAAGAGAATCCTAATGGGTGACCCCTTGATTGATTATTTCCTAAATAAGATTTTTAAGTATTGGTAAGATTTCAACCACTACCACCAAACCAAGCATCCATTTAATAATTAATAGTTCTTTATCAATTTTTCTCATATCATCTTTAGTTGCTAAATTCTCTGCTGAAAGTGCTTCTGCAGCAGCCTTTGCATCACTCTCAGGCACACCGGCTTTTCTGAAAGCTGAATATACCTCTGATATCATTGTGGCCATGCTATTTACCTGTTTGAAATAAAAAGAAACTAGTTATCTTTACTATACTTTAATTATGTACGAATATCAATTTACATAAACCACACCCTTGCACTTGCTTTTATTATGAAGTTGCACGAATTTCATCATCCCAATTTGCAACTCTAATGACTACAACACCAAAACCGAGTTCGACTGTAAAAGTAGTTGTACCGGTTTGTTTGTTACCACCATGGCACAATGGGCAGGATGAT
>JADFVK010000045.1 GCA_015222495.1 Pseudomonadota bacterium | reverse complement strand
GTTGGCTACTGAAGTTCAGTAAAAGTGGTGCTAGGACAAAAGCTTTGATGTAATTGTTCATGAAATTATTCCTTATAAAATATACAGTTTATTTGTTATGTTAACGGCCAATAATTGGAAAGTTTTAATCAAATTCAAGGTTTTCACGTATAGATTCAATACCTGCACGTGCACAAGCGCCATCAATACTTTGCTTCTCTGATTTTCCTGGCGGTGCACCAGAAATACCTACTCCACCTATAATACTTCCTTGTGATTGAATGACAACACCGCCACCAACCAATAAAGCCCCAGGGTTATGTTGTACCTGATTTGGTATAACACCTGTCTTTAATAATGAGGCCAGGTCACCAGTGTTTTGTCGAAAACTATTAGCTGTCCATGCTTTACGTGTTGCAGTTTCAATAGTATGCGGTCCAGCGAAACGGTCGCGATAAAGTGCTTGTATATTGCCACCACGATCAACAACGGCGGCAGCGACAGAATAGCCACGTTTACGGCAATCGAGAATTGCTTGCCATGCAAGTTTAGATGCCAGCTCCAAACTCAAAGTTCTTGTGTTATGGATACTAGCGACATTATCGGTGTCACTTGCATAAAGTGATGAAGTAATAATTAAGCTTATAAATATTAATGATCTACTAAACATTTTGTTTCCTCCCAGATATGCCTGAAAGAATAAAGATGAACAGAATAATTAAAAGGTGCATAGGCACAGTTAAGCTTGGTTCTAGAGCGTAGTTTATCTGTGATCTCGCCCCTTAAATATGCTAACAGCGTGATGCATAGTATCTCGCGTAGAGTGAGTAGAGGATGCCGTTCCTTATGTGAGGATATTGCAATTGCCTCCAACCGGGGAGATCTGGTATGTAGTCTCCCCAAGAAATATGGTCTCTCCGGTTTTTTTATTATAAGGAATAAAAATGCAGTTATTAGTTCGGTTAAGTCAATACATTATATTAAGTTATATATTATTTCTTAATCAAAGTTATGCGGATGAAGATAATTTTCCACAACCAACGAATTTCCATTTAACTTCAGAGGATGCAAAAATAAAAAATATTCCAATCATGGTGTTATTTTCATCAGTATATTGTGATTACTGTAAATTCATTAAAGAAGAGTTTTTAAACCCAATGATAAAAAGTGGCGACTATGTTGATAAAGTAATTATCAGAGTGGTTGAAGACGATCAGGGTGATGAAGTTATCGATTTTAATGATAAATTAATAGAGTCAGGTTCTTTTTCTGATCGATACGAAATTGTATTTATACCGACAATCCTTTTTATTGATTCAAATGGAAAAGAATTGGCAGATCGTGTGGTTGGCCTTGGTAATGTAGAATATTTCGGAGGTTTTATTGATGATGCGATTGAAAATTCACAATTAAAAATAAATTTAACATTAGTTGGAAGCAGATAATGAGAGAAAAACATGATCTGTTTGTAATGTTTCTTAGTGTCGCATTATTCTTCGGGCTTATATTGCTGAATGTGATAGCGCTAAGGGCAGATGAGGCGGTTAATCTGAAAGTGCTTGGAGATAAAGCGCAGAATAAAAACATACCGATCATGCTTTTGTTCGTAGATGATGATTGCGATGATTGTTTGTTAATTAATGAAGAAGTTATTATTCCAATGCAAATTAGTGGAGATTATAATAATAAGGTTATTATTCAGATAATTAGTATGGATGCAGATAAATTAACGGATTTTAATAGTGAGATAGTTAGCATAGATAATTTTTCGAATCGCTACGATCTTGAATTAACGCCAAGCGTTAGTTTTGTTGATGGCGTAGGTAACAAGTTGCTGCCATCAATATCCGGTCTAAGTAATTTAGAATATTATGGGTCACTATTAGATGAAGCACTTGAAAAAGCACTGCTGAAACTTCACGACGATTAAAAACTATAAATTGAGGGTTATTTTCGATTCTTTAACCAAATATTTAGTAATTCTTCTTCTTGGCTAAGTTCAAAGGCATTGATTAAACCACGTTGTAAGGCAATGGAAACAGCACGGGTGCGGACATTAAGTAATTCAGATTCGGAAGCGGTATCATGATGTTCAATATTTGCGCCAAGTTTTATATAAAGTGATTGCAGTCTATTTTGTACTCCGCGGCGAGATAAGTAGCGTCGTTCAGCAATTGTGTTATCGGTTAAGCCTAAAGCAATATCTATGAGAACGTCGTATTGTGCATCGGATAGTGCATCGCTGTTACGTTGGCTACGCGCCTGAACTTGACGAATTAAAGGGTCTATCCAGCATTGGCAATCTTCAAAAACGGCTTGCGCAGCACGTAAAATAGTTTCAGCGGTGTTACTTTTTAAGACATAACCATAGACGGTTTCAGGTGGAATTAGCTTAGATAGTTCACGGACATAGAGCTCATCACTGTGTTGAGACCAAAAGAGTATGCGCGCAGAGGGATGTTGTTGCCAAAGCTGTTTAGCTAACTCTATGCCGTTACCTCCAGGCATCTGAATATCAGTAACGACCCATGGGTCTGTTTGTCCTTCGCAAGCAACAATGGCTTCTTTCATATTGGTAGTAATTGTAGGCGAATAATCTTTAAGCACTTCTGCTAAATAATTTCGATCACGTGGATTATCATCTGCAATGACGAGTGGTTTCATGATTTGGCCAAGCTGAGGTTAAGTTCAAAACAGGTGCCACGTGCAAAGCGTGAGTTTCGCCAAGTAACGATGGCACCGAGTAGGCGCGCCCTTTCATTAATATTAGCAACACCATGTCTATTTACATTTTTTTCATCTGGCATGCCAATACCATTATCTTCGACGGTTAGTATAAGATCTTGATCACTAATTCTTAATACAATTTCTAAACGTTCAGCATGAGCATGTTTTACCACGTTAGTGGTGGCTTCAGTGATAATGCGAAATAGATTTATTTTTTGCTCAAGATTAGTGGATTGATCAATCGCTTCTTCAAAATCATAGTGATATTGGGGGAAACCCGGTGTGGAACTCTGGCGCTCTAGCCATGAATTAAGGGCTGCATTTAGGCCGAGAATTTCCAGTACCTGCGGGTGTAGGTCATCTATAGTTCGCCTTAGATCATCAATGATGGCATTGATATCTTTCCGTACTGCTGAGTCGTTATCAAGCTGGCGGTTAATGCCGGTAAGATCTGCAAGTACACCATCGTGCATGTCCATGGCAATACGACGACGTTCATTTTCAACACCACGTAAAACATTTTCAACACTAACGGTGTGAAGTAATTTTTCGGTCATATTGACAAGGCAATTTTCAAGGTTATCTAATTCATCACCTTGCTGTTTCGTTGAGCCTAATTTTTTTCTATTACAAACGAGTTGTGCACGTATTTGCAGACGATTAAAGCGCTGGCGTATGACAAATAATCCCCACAGCGCAAGAAGTGCCGCAACAATGATGCAAACTAATAGTGAAGATATTTGCAATGTGGTGAGACGAGAAATAATCTCAAGTAACTTATGATGATTATCTATATAGGCGGTACGTCGTTGTGCAGCAATAATTTTTGCTTGATATTCCAGATCCGGAAGAAACTGATTAATAGATGAAAGTAGAACCGTAGGTTCAATGAGTTCAGGTTCACGAAGTAGTTTTTCGATACTCAGTATACGTTGTCGAAGTTCAGCAGGAACTTGTTCGAGTAGATTTTGATCATATAAATTATCAGAAAGAATTTGTGATTGTTCCAGATAACTAAAGAAATTGTCATCTTGTTGAGGAGATTGTTCTGTACTAAGTTTACTAATAGTTTTATTGAGACTATTGATGGTAGCGATAGTTGTTTGCACATTATCGTTAACAACCTCCCAATATACGGTCGCTTCATTTTCATCGTATATGCGTGAAAGTTCATAGGAGGTATAGGCGACCAGACAGGCAAGCAAAATGACTGTTACAGATGGTGCAAGGATAAATTGATAGCGGAAAGGTAGTTTCATGCAGTGCTCATAGAACAGAATTAAGCCTGATTGTAGCGTAAAAGTACTAATATTCACTGTGTAAACACACAGTTTGTAGTTTAAGGCTTTTGTATTACCCTAGAATGATGCGTAATCCTCTTATTTCAGAAATTTTATCTCTATTGCATGAGCAGTCAGCAGGTATTAGTGAGTATGAGATCATGCAGGGACTTACTGAGCATGAGGGTTTTAGTGGGTTTGCCGAAGAAGCTCAGCTGGCATTGTTTCAAAAGCATTTCATGGTTATGAATGCTTTATACGAATTACAGCACCAGTTATGGCAGGAGGAACAACTTTTTCTCGAAATTTCGGCATTGAAAATACAAATATTAACGCCGTGTGAAAATGAAAATAGCAGTGAAGTTGCGATTGCTGAAACGGAGAAACTCAGCGATTATTATCGGGATTGGGATAATTTTGAAAATACTGATGAAGAGCAAGTTGCGGAATTGCTAGGAAGTTTCTGGATCCAGTTTGCATGCTTAGATAAACGTGAGTCGGCTTATGAGGTATTGGAGTTAGAATCGGATGCTGTAATGCAACAAATTATTGATAGCTATCGGCGTTTAGCGGCAACGCATCACCCTGATAAAGGTGGTGATAAGGAAATGTTTATTCGGATCCGACAAGCCTATGAAATTCTGAAAATAAATCCTTGACAGAAATCCCATCATAAGCGCAGAATGCGCGCATGTTGAATTTTGCCAAACATATTTGTGTGATGAAGC
>JADFVK010000254.1 GCA_015222495.1 Pseudomonadota bacterium | reverse complement strand
TTATTGATAAAGAATTATTATTGACCATACCAGACAAAGCTTTAGTTAAAAGAGTCGGTATAACAGGTGTTTTTCGAGTTGATAAAGACAATTTTATTTGGTTCACACCGGTTCGTTATGAAAGGAAATATAATCATCAAAGAGTTATTCTGTCTGGTCTTAAGGCTCAGGATAAGGTGGTTATCTCACCATCAGAATCATTACGAGATGGTTTGACCATCTCTTATAAATAGCACTCGTCAAGAATGATGAAAAATTCTAATCCCAGCCCCCTTAAGCTAAAAGTAGCCTCTATACTCGCCAAGAGCTTTATTGAATCACACCTGGTGATATTAATTATTATCTCTTTATTGATCTTTGGTTTGCTCGGTCTGTTATTTACCCCAAGAGAAGAAAACCCGCAGATTGTCGTACCCGTTGTTAATGTATCAATTGCCTTTCCCGGTGCTTTGCCAGAAGAAGTTGAACATCTCATTCTCACACCACTGGAGAACAGGCTTAATTCTATTGAAGGTGTTAAACATCTTTATGGAAAGGCAGTTCATGGTCTTGCCAAAATCAATGTTGAGTTTGAAGTAGGTGAGGATAAAACCAAAGCTTTTGTTCGATTGTATGATCAGGTATTACGTTTTAAAAAGGATTTACCATCAGGTGCAGGTGAGCCTCATATACAAGTAGTTGATGTGGATGATGTCCCGATTATTACCGTGACTCTGGCTTCTACTGAATACTCACAAATACAGCTGACACGAATAGCAGAAAACCTGTACCAGCATCTAGGCAGTATAAACAATATTGGGAAAATAGACATTGTAGGTGGCTTAGCTGATGAAATCAGAATTATTATCAACCCTGCTAAACTGGAATCTTATGATATTTCAGCAGAAACGATTCATCAATTATTAATTGATTCAAATATTGCTGTCACATTGGGTAGTCAGGTCCATCATCAGTTAGCTTATTCCTTGCGAATTGATAACCATCTTACTCAGCTGGATGATTTAAAGAAATTAATTATAAAAGTTAAAGGTTCTGAAAATATTGTCCGTCTGGAAGATGTGGCAATAATAACCAATCAGCCCGATCCAGAACGATCTCAAATGGTTCATTTTAATTTTGGTCAGGCTGATCCCCGCTTTAAAGAATTACAGGGTAAACAAATTGCCTCAGTCACACTGGCTATTGCAAAGCGTCCAGGCAGTAATTCAGTTAATGTAGCAAAAGAAGTTCGACAACGTATTGCTGCCATGCAAGAACAATGGATACCAACTTCCGTGCATGTCGTCATAACACGAGATGATGGCAAAAAAGCAGATGATGCGGTGAATAAGCTTATTGAACATCTTTTTATTGCTATTGGTGCCGTGAGCCTTATCTTATTATTGTTTCTTGGCATTCGTACAGCTCTCATCGTTATGTTCACTATTCCCCTCATTTTTGCTGTCGTTATGGGAGCAGATTGGCTGGCTGGCCCGACACTGAACCGTATTACTATGTATGCATTAATTCTTGCACTGGGTATGCTGGTCGATGATGCGATTGTGGTGATTGAAAATATTTAT
Source organism: Pseudomonadota bacterium (assembly GCA_015222495.1). GTDB lineage: Bacteria > Pseudomonadota > Gammaproteobacteria > GRL18 > GRL18 > GRL18. Next base: position 6,194 of record JADFVK010000254.1, on the reverse strand, counting down.
CGTCATTATCAAAAATTACCCCCTGATGCTGATAAGGTCTTAAGAGCAAAAACAGCGGTAATGGCGACAGGAGAAATTGGCAATCCAACCACATTTGCTACATTAATAGTGGTCATCGTCTTTTTATCCTTACTCATGGTCACTGGTATGTTAGGGGAGTTTTTCTACCCGATAGCATTTAACGTACCCGTTGCTATGATCACATCACTACTAGTTGCTTACATCATCATCCCCTGGATGGCACGACGATTTTTACCTGTATCCTCTCTAAACTCTTATCTAAGTGAAGAGGAAGAACACTCTCTATCACAAAAGAGTGGAGATTTATTACAAACACTTTACCGAAAGCTGTTTACTTTTCTTTGTCGTTATCAATCTCTTCGATTTGGTTTGTATAGCCTGATCTTAGTCTTATTGGGATTGTCATTGCTGCAACCAGCCTGGCAGTTTATTCGTTCTGAAGGAATATCTGGAGAAATTTCTGACTACGCAGTTCCTTTAGCCTTTTTACCGAAGGATAATAAAAACACCTTTTTGATCACCGTACACATGCCCGATGCAAGTCCCTTGGAAGCAACTGCACAAGTTGTTAATGCATTGGAAAAAGAATTAGTTAAAAGTCCCTTTATACTAAATTATGAATCCTATACCGGTGTTTCTTCAGTAATTGATTTTAATGGTCAGTTACGTGGCAGTAGTGACAACCAGGGGGAGCAGTTTGCCGAAATCAGGGTTAATCTGATTGATAAAAGCCAACGTCAGGAAACATCAATTAAAATTGTTCAAGCTTTACGTCAACAATTTCAAAGCATTTTTTCTCAGTATCCTGAAACTGTGATCCAGTTGCTTGAAGATCCACCTGGGCCACCGGTACGTGCAACAGTATTGGCTGAAATTTATGGACTGGATAACGAACAGCTTTATGAGATTGCTAAAAAAGTTGAGCATGAATATAAACAAACCTGGGATATGGCAGAAGTCTGGACAACTAATTTAACCACCATACCAGAATATAGACTGCATATAGACCAGGAACAAGCAGCTTTAACGGGTGTTTCAAGCAATCAGGTTGCTCAAGCACTGGAGAGTTTTATAAAAGGAAAAACTCTGAGTTATCTACATAATACAAAAAGTCGTTCAGGTATTCCAATACGTCTTATGGTGCCTCGTGAACAACGGATAACACCGGATATGCTATCCACTGCTTTTGTAAAAAATAATACGGGTAAAGCAATCCCTTTATCTCGATTAATTAACGTTGTGAAAGGAGAAAAATATCATCCCATATTACATCAGGATATGGAACGTGTGGCTTACGTCGGTGGTGAATTAAATAACAGTGCACCGGTTTATGCTGTATTGGCTTTGGAAAAGAATCTTGATGGCATGGCAATCTATGATAACTTTGACTCTGAAAAGAAAGAACAGAAAGATAAAATATTAACAACAACCAACCTGGGATTTGTGCCAGTTAAACCAAATACAATTGATGGTTACAAATTACACTGGTCTGGTGAATTGCGCTTAACACTGGATGCTTTTCGGGATATGGGGATTGCTTTAGGATTGTCACTGATAATCATTTACTTATTATTGGTGGGCTACTATCACTCTTTCTCAATCCCTCTGCTGGTGATGATTTCAGTTCCTTTGGCAATGATCGGAGTTTTTCCTGCACACTGGTTACTGGATATTACCTTTTCAGCCGCTTCTATGGTCGGTGTTATTGCTTTATCCGGTATTGTTGTTCGAAATTCTTTACTCATTGTTGATTTTATTCGGGAGCTTCGAGCACAAAACGTACCACTGGAGCAAGCGGCACAAGAAGCAGGTGCACTGCGTTTACGACCTATCTTATTAACTACCCTGTCTACTGCATTAGGTGCAGCCATTATGGTGCCTGATCCGGTTTTTGGCGGATTAGCGATTAGCTTGATTGCTGGGATAATGAGCTCAGCTTTGTTTACTGTCTTTATTGTACCCTTGTTATATCGTTTGCTGGATAATGAAACTAAATATTCTGGGAAACAACATGAATAATCATTATTCAAAAAAGATGCTGAATATTGGCCTTGCCCTGGGTAGTGGTTCAGCAAGAGGACTTGCCCATATCGGTGTCATTCGGGCGTTAGAGGATTCAGGGATAAAAATTGATTGTGTCGCAGGTACAAGCATTGGAGCTTTAATTGGTTCAGTGTATGCTTCAGGCAAACTGGAAGATTTAGAAAAAGTCTATCTTGATTATGACTGGAAAAAAATAGCTTATCTTTTCGATATTGTTTTTCCTAAATCAGGTCTTATTGATGGTAATAAAGTTGCTGATTTTGTACGTGAATATGTTCATGCACAAACGATTGAACACTTAGCCATGCCCTTCAAGGCAGTGGCTACCGATATTGGCACTGGAGAAGAGATTACTATGGATCAAGGGGATGTCATTGAAGCCGTTCGTGCCAGTATTTCTATACCTGGTATTTTTACTCCTGTACGTAGAAATGGTCGAGTTCTGGTTGATGGTGGCCTGGTTAATCCTGTGCCTGTCAGTACTGCTCGTTCTATGGGTGCAAAGCTTATCATTGCTGTTGATCTTAATCATGATATTATTGCTGGAAAAGCACCAGAGAGCATATCTAAATCCTCAGAACAAAGCAGATTTGTTCAGACACTTTCCCATATGGGAGGGGCTAAGTATCTTGCTGCTGTAGAACGTATAAATCTAGGCTTGCAGTCTATGGATAATCCTGCATTGAATCAGATCCAGGCCTGGTTGGCTGAGGAATCATTGCCGAATATATTTGAGGTACTGCTTTCTTCGATCAACGTAATGGCAACTCAAATCACTCGCACTCGACTGCATATGGATCCACCCGATCTACTTATTCAGCCTCACTTAGGGCACATACGTTTTCTTGAGTTTAATCGTGCGGAAGAGATTATTAATATTGGCTATGAAGAAACCTGTAAGCAACTTGAACATGAATCAGACAAGTTTTTGCGGTAACTTAAACATAAACTATTGAGTGTTGAAACTATTTTTGATTATAAAAAAAGCTGTTTTGATTTAATATCAAGGGTCATTCAGGCAACGTACTTGAATGGTCGAATTCTTATGATGAACAATAATTTTCTAATGCTGAGCTTGTGGACGGTCAAAATTAATTAGGTTATAGTTTTACATATCTTTCATCGATAAAAAAGTAAAGAGAGATTTTATGATATCAGCAAAACTATCCAGTAAATACCAATTATGTATTCCCAAATTTATAAGAGAGAGTTTGAATTTAAAAGCATGCCAGCAGTTTACTTTAGTGACTATGGGAAAAATTATAGAAATGCTTCCAATACGTTCTGTTGCTGATTCCAGAGGCTTACTTGTAGATTGTGGTGATTATTCCTCTGATGACTATAGAGAAAGAGCAACAGTCCATAATTTAAGCGTAGTATAATCTGGCATTTAAAGAATATCAAAATGAATAAAACTAAATTATTATCTCAGGAAGTTGCAGAAAATATACGTGATGGTTATTGCTGTTCTGAAGCACTTGTTGTGTCAACGACTGAACTATATGCACCAGAAATTCCCAAACAATTAGCCCATGCAGCTTCTACTGGCTTATGTGGTGGTATGGGAGGCAAGCAGGCAACCTGTGGTGTATTTACTGGTGGTGCCGTTGCTATCGGTCTGGTTATGGGGAATGGAGAGAAAAAAGATAAGCGTATTAAACAGCTCTCTGCAGAATATTATCAACTTTTAAAGCAGCATGCAGGGGGAGAAGATATCTGTCACAAGTTGCGGGCTAAAATGGGAGATAGTAATGTAGATGGTTCCCAGTGTCACCGCTTAAGCATAGATGGTGGGGAATTATTACAGTCGGTTCTAAATAAAGCTATCGACGAAAGCAGTAGCTAAAATATGCAGCCATATACTCCAGTTTCCTGTCGGTTGCATAGTGAATTAGAATTGATGATTATGCACGAGAAAACTCTTCAGCTTAAGCTGAACAATTATCAGGAAACTACTGAGAGTTTAGTAGCAAAGCCTTATAATATTTTGACTAAAGACAAAAATGAATTTTTACAGCTAAAAAATACTATAGGTGAATTGATAGATATTCGTCTGGATAGAATTGTATCTTTTAAAATTAGTGATTAATGCCTGATTGATTTATCAGATGGCTGCACCTGTTCTGAATAAACCTCTATGATATCTATTTCATCAAATTGGTAAACCTTACCGCAAAATTCACAATCTACTGAGATATTACCCTGTTCTTTAATAATTTCTACCGCTTCCTGCTGGCCGATAGATTTCAGCATTTTAGTGACTTTTTTACGGCTGCAGCTGCATCTGAAATAAATTTCCTCAGAGTCAAATAGGCGTACATCTTCCTCATGGTACAAGCGATGTAGAATTTTGGTGGCATCAAGCCCTAATAATTCATCAGCCTTAATGGTACTGCCTAAGTGAGTGATGCGGTCCCAATTATCATCCTCATCTTTTTTCCCGGGTAGCTTCTGCAATAATAAACCACCTAAAGCCTGCTCATCTGCCGCGAGAAAAATTCGTGTGGCTAATTGTTCAGAACGTAGTAGATAACCTTCTAAAAATTCAGCAATACTATTACCTTCTAAAGCAACAATACCTTGATAGCGTTCATTGTTTTTTGCCTGCTCGATTGTAATCACCAAAGTTCCGCTGCCTAACAATACCTTAATATTATTTTCATCAGGAAAAGGATCCTGGTATTTGGCAACTGCTCGTAAGCCAAAATCATTACTACACTCGACCACCATCAATGTAATAGCACCATCACCGCTAGCCTGAATAGTCATAGAACCTTCAAACTTTAAGGTGGCGGATAATAAAACAGAGGCTGCCACCACTTCACCCAGGTAGTGCTGTAGTGTTTTGGGATAGTTATGATTTGCCAGCATAGCCTGCCAGGTTTCTTTTATCTGTACAATTTCACCGCGTATATCTGCTTTATCAAAAAGAAAGCGGTTTAGTTTATCTATGCCTTGAGTCATGACTTCAATTTTTGTTGTAAAAGCTGGTTGACCTGTCCCGGATTAGCCTTACCCTTAGAAGCTTTCATAACTTGTCCGACAAAGAAGCCAATTAACTGCTCTTTACCTGCTTGAAATTCAGCAACCTGACCTGGATTATTACTAATAACCTCATCAATAATAGCTTCAATAGCACCCGTATCAGTAATTTGCTTGAGACCTTTTTTATCAATAATGGTATCAGCATCACCTTCACCAGCCCACATCGCGTCAAAGACTTCTTTAGCAATTTTTCCGGAAATGGTATTGTCTTTAATACGTTGCAACAAACCAATAAGCATCTCTGCAGTCACAGGACACTCTTTAAAGTCCATATCATTTTTATTAATTAATGCAGAGACATTACCCAATAACCAGTTAGCAGCCATTTTTGCATCATCTAAAGCCTGCTGAACCTGCTCGTAGTAATCAGCCATATCTCGATCTATTGTTAGTGCTCGAGCATCTTTTTCAGTCAGACCTAAGTCAGACATGTAGCGAGCACACTTATCATCAGGAAGTTCTGGTAAGGTAGCACGAATGACTTCAATTTCTTCATCTGAAATAACTATAGGTAATAAGTCAGGATCAGGGAAGTAGCGATAGTCATTAGCTTCTTCCTTACTACGCATTGAGCGAGTTTCATTTTTATCAGCATCATAAAGACGGGTTTCCTGAACAATTTTCCCACCGTCTTCAAGAATATCCATTTGACGTTCTATTTCAACATTAATCGCTTTTTCTACAAATTTAAAAGAATTAATGTTTTTTAATTCTGCCCGTGTTCCAAATTCTTCCTGCCCCTTGGGACGCAAGGAAACATTCGCATCACAACGAAATGAACCTTCCTGCATATTACCATCAGAAACACCTAGATAACGTACAATAGAATGAATCTTTTTCATATAAGCCACAGCCTCAACCGCACTGCGCATATCCGGCTCAGAAACTATTTCCAGCAATGGCGTCCCGGCACGGTTTAAGTCAATGCCAGTCTGACCATGAAAGTTTTCATGCAGTGATTTACCAGCATCTTCTTCCATATGAGCACGTGTAACACCAACTCGTTTTTTATCACCATTATCAAGTTCGATATCAATATGCCCTTCACCGACAATAGGATAATACAGTTGACTGATCTGATAGGC
>JADFVK010000253.1 GCA_015222495.1 Pseudomonadota bacterium | reverse complement strand
TGGTGGTGAACATGAGGAAGCCGGCTTTGTAAAAATGAGTCGTGAACAACAAGCGATGGCAGGAATCAAAGTTATCGCCATTAAGTCACAAAAAAATATCAATCAAATCATCTCTGCACCAGGAGAAGTGGTCAATGATCTTTATAATACGACCTTATTAACGACTCAAATTGATTCCAAAGTGCTTAAACGTAAAGTTGTTTTGGGACAACATGTCAAAGAAGGCGATGTGATAGCTGTTTTATACAGTCTTGATATTGCCACGGCTCAAAATCAACTGAAAGTGGCTTTATCTGAATGGCAACGTGTCAGAAAATTAGGTAAACAATCAGTGGGTGCTAAACGTTTTATCAATGCAAAAGCCGAAGTTGAAAAAAACAAATCACTCTTAATGGCTCATGGTTTTAATCAACAACTCACTGAGAAATTTATTTTAGGAAAAAATAATTTTAAATCAGGGGAGTATCCTGTTATCGCTCCTCATGATGGTGTGATCCTCGAAGATAATTTCCAATCCGGTCAGTTTCTATCGGCAGGCTCAACCATTGCGTTATTAGTAGACGAAGATAATGTCTGGGTTGAAGCACTCTTAGCACCGGAAATCGGACAGCGTATCCCAGTTGGAACAAAAGCCAAAATTATTATCGGTAATAAAACCTTTTTTGCCTTGGTCATTCATGACAGTCATGCCATTGATGAAACGACCCGGACTCGAAAAATTCGCCTTTCCATAAAGAATACCGGGCATTTACTACATGCTGGTCACTTTGCCCGTGTTTTTCTTGAATTACCTTTAACCTTAAAGGGAAAAAACGATAAGGTTATTTTATTGCCTGAAACCGCTTTAATGCGTTCATCTGATGGTGACTGGACTGTTTTTATAGAACAGGAACCCGGTGTCTTTAAACAGGAAGAAGTTGAACTGGAAAATACAATTAATGGTATGCATCGTATTAAAGGATTAAATTCTGGACAACGAGTGGCCATTAAAGGGGCTTTTTTTCTGGCATCTGAAATCGCCAAGGGTGGCTTTGATCCGCACAATCATTAGACCAGAATTGTTCAATTTTTAATTTTCTAATGTTTTTGAATCTGCGTTGATGTCGTTATTATATAAATTCAGTCAATCAGTTTGTCACTTGAGTTGTAGAGAGTGACGAACGGTTTACTTTTGGAGTGCTACCATGTTCCATCGTCTTATTGATTGGTCGGTTTGTAACCGATTATTAGTGATTATTGTTTTACTGATTTTTTTATTTGCCAGTTATCTGGTGATCCCAAAACTGAATCTGGACGCTTTTCCTGATGTGACTAATGTACAGGTTGCTGTCAATACAGAAGCTCCTGGACTGGCTTCTGAAGAAGTTGAACAACTGATTACATTTCCTATTGAATCTGTGATGTATGCCTTGCCTGATGTGGAAGAAGTCCGTTCAATATCAAAAACAGGCTTGTCAGGCATTACCATTGTTTTTAAAGAGGGCACTGATATTTATTTTGCCCGTCAATTAGTGTTTGAGCGTTTGCAGCAAGCCAAAGAAATGATCCCTGAAGGCGTTGGCACACCAGAAATTGGCCCTAACACTTCAGGGCTGGGTCAGGTCTATCAATATCTTTTAGTCGCCGAACCTGGATCGGGTTATGACTCAATGGCATTAAGAAGTTTAAATGACTGGGTGGTCAAATTATTACTCATGCCGGTTGATGGCGTGACAGATGTACTGTCGTTTGGCGGTGAAGTGAAGCAGTATCAGGTGAATATTGAACCCTCAAAATTATTGTCTTACAAGCTGAGCATTGATGATGTCATTGAGAAAGTAGAGGGGAGTAATAAAAACGCAGGTGGCTGGTATATGGATCGAGGTCAGGAACAATTAGTGATCCGTGGCGTTGGCTGGTTAAGTAGTGGTGAAAAAGGACTGAAAGATATCGCTGACATTCCCGTTCTTGAACAAGATGGGGTGGTGGTTCGTGTTGGTGATTTGGCTCAGGTCGAATTTGGTCAGGAAATCAGACAAGGTGCGGTCACTATGACGAGGCGTACCAGTGACGGTAAAATTGAGGCACTGGGTGAGGTTGTTTCGGGTATTGTACTCAAGCGCATGGGGTCAAATACGAAAGCAACCATTGGTGGAATTAATGAGCGTGTTGAATTAATCCAGCAAGCTTTGCCGGAAGGTGTTAAATTTGATGGTTTTTATGATCAGGCCGATCTGATCACCAAGGCGGTACAAACCGTTGTGGATGCCTTATTAATGGCATTCATTTTTATCATCATTATTCTGGCCTTATTTCTGGTGAATGTCAGAGCCACTTTTTTAGTCTTAATTTCCATTCCTCTCTCAATTGGCATGGCTTTGATGGTTATGTCATGGTTGGGTTTGTCTGCCAATCTGATGTCACTGGGGGGATTAGCTGTGGCCATTGGTATGCTGGTCGATGGTTCGGTGGTGATGGTGGAAAATATTTTTAAACATTTAAGCCATCCCGATCGCCTTCATGATAATGAGATGGCCGATCACATCGCATTAAATGATACCGATCCTTATGATGTGCAACATGATGACCATGGTATTGGACTACGAATAAAAGAAGCAGGAAAAGAGGTGGCTCGTCCTGTATTTTTTGCAGCGATGATCATTTTGGTGGTCTTTTCACCTATTTTTTCTTTTGAAGGTGTTGAAGCCAAACTATTCCAGCCGATGGCCATTAGTATTATGTTAGCTATTCTGGCAGCAGTTATTGTGGCCTTATTGGTCGTACCTGCATTGGCAACTTATCTCTTTAGAAAGGGAATACAACAAAGACAAAGTCCTGTTTTGGTACCACTTGAGTTTCTTTACAAAAAAGCACTCAAAGCGGCCTTGAAACGTCCCTCCGTTATTATCATTATTTCAATAGCTTTATTTGGCTTTGCCCTTTCAACCATTCCCAATATTGGGACAGAATTTGTTCCCGAACTGGAGGAGGGGACCATTAACCTGAGAATCACCCTTGCCCCGTCAGCCAGTATGGAAACCTCAATCAATGTGGCAAAAAAACTGGAACTGGAGTTGATGAACTTTCCTGAAGTCACCTATACTTTAAGCCGAGTAGGTCGAGCTGAAATTGGAGGTGATCCGGAACCAGTCAATAATATTGAAATATATATTGGTTTAAAACCGATAGAAGAATGGACTTCGGCCAGTAATCGAATTGAACTTCAGGACTTAATGGAACGTAAACTAGAAATTCATCCAGGACTGTTATTTAATTTTTCTCAACCCATTGCGACCCGGGTTGATGAATTAATGTCGGGGGTCAAAGCACAGCTGGCCATTAAATTGTTTGGTAAGGATCTGACTGTTTTGGCTGATAAAGGCAAGGCGATTGAAGAGGCTGTTCAGCAGGTCGATGGTGCAGTTGACGTGGCGATGGAGCAAATTTTAGGTGAAGCTCAGTTGGTTATTCGCCCTGACAGGGAAGCACTTTCACGATTCGGTTTATCCATTTCTCAGGTCATGACCCTGGTTGAGAAAGGCGTGGGTGGTGTCAGTGCCGGGCAGGTCATTCAGGGCAATGAACGTTATGATATTTATGTTCGATTACAGGAACAGTATCGAAATTCACCTCAGGCAATTCGTGATTTAAGATTACAAGCAGCTAATGGTGCCTGGGTCAGAGTTTCTGATGTTGCCAAAGTACAAATTGAATCCGGTCCACCACAAATTCGACGTGATGATGTACAACGCCGTGTTGTGATTCAGGCGAATGTTCAAGGTCGTGATATGGGTAATGTTGTTAAAGATATAAAAAAGGCGATTGCTGATAAAGTTGAATTACCTGTTGGTTATAGTGTTGATATCGCTGGTCAATATGAAAACCAGCAACGTGCTCAAAATCGTTTAATGATTGTGGTGCCAATTTCTATTGCATTAATCGCTTTACTTCTTTACTTTGCGTTTAATTCAGTGGGTCAGGCCCTACTGATCATGGTGAATGTGCCTCTGGCTCTAATTGGTGGTATTTTTGCTCTTTATCTCACAGGACAATATTTGTCTGTACCCAGTTTAGTTGGATTTATCACTCTTTTTGGTGTCGCCGTCCTTAATGGTGTGGTGATGGTTGAAAGTATTAATCAACGGATCGAAGATGGAGAAGCAATGCAGGATGCTGTGTATGATGGTGCCATCTCAAGATTACGTCCGGTCTTAATGACTGCATTAACCTCAGCTCTGGGTCTGATCCCTGTGTTAATGTCAACAGGAGTGGGTGCTGAAATTCAAAAACCACTGGCCAGTGTGATTGAGGGTGGTTTAATCAGTGCCACATTTTTGACTTTGTTTGTAGTGCCCTGTTTATTTATTTTCTTTTCTAAAGCTAAATTTTCAGCGGGTAATGAACTGTAACTAATATAATTGTTCATTGGGTTCAAAGGGAATAAAATCTGGAGGGTTAACGTGTTAATAGGATAGTTTATGAAGAATACCACAATTTTCAATGGTTTGCTTATCTGTGCAATTTTGCCGTAAATCCTGTAACTGAATTTTAAGCTGATTAAGTTCCAGAATTTTTAAATTAACTTGCTCTATATGATTATCAAAAATCTGATTGATATTTTTACATTGCAAAGATGGGTTAACTTTTAATTGAATCAGCTCTTTTATCTCACTCAGTGAAATATCAAGATTGCGGCAGTGTTTAATAAATAAAAGGTGCTGTAATGCTTTGTCATCATAGAGCCTAAAATTACCTTCACTGCGTTGTGCTTGTGCCAATAAACCTTCTTTTTCATAATAGCGAATAGTCTGTATAGAACATAGACTTCGTTTAGATAATTCACCGATTTTCAAAGATACTCTCCTTAATACTTGACTCTATAGTTAGTATAGATTGTAAACTGTTTCTTTATCAATCAATTTATAGTAAAGGATAGATTATGTCAGGATGTTGCAGTGGCAGTTGTTCATCACAAAATGATGAACAAAGTAAAACTCAAACGCCAAATCAGACAACGTTCAATGAAGCTGATTTTACTGATGGTTGGGTAAGTGAGTTTAAGGTTCCTAAAATGGATTGTCCTTCCGAAGAGGGAATGATTAGAATGGCTTTTGACTCCCTTGAGCCAAAACCGCTGTTAAATTTTGATATCCCTAATCGTTTAGTCACCATCTATCATGCAGATAACCTTGATGAAGTCACACAGCGAATGGAATCGCTAAATTATGGAGCGGTATTAAATAATACCCAAGAAATTTCAGCCAGTGACATAGCCCAAACACAACAATCATCCTTAGCAAATGATAAAGAAGAAGCTAAAACGTTAAAATGGTTATTAGCTATTAATGGAATGATGTTTTTTATTGAATTAATAGTTGGTATATATGCTCAATCAACGGGCTTAATTGCCGATGCTCTGGATATGTTTGCAGATGCAGCTGTTTATGCCTTGGCACTCTTTGTTGTGGGAAAAGGTGCTCAACTTAAACTTAAGGCAGCCCATATCTCAGGTTGGTTACAACTGATTTTGGCTTTAGCAGTATTAGCGGAAGTTGTACGGCGATTTTTCTATGGTAGTGAACCTGTCTCTTTATTAATGATGGGTATGGGAACTGTCGCTTTGTTTGCTAATATTATTTGTCTAATGCTTATTTATAAAAATAAAGACTCTGGTACTCATATGAAAGCCTCCTGGATTTTTTCAGCTAATGATGTGATTGCCAATGCTGGTGTTATTCTAGCAGGAGGACTTGTTTTAGTCACAGGCTCTGCACTGCCAGATTTAATTATTGGTTTTTTAATTGGTTTGGTTGTTCTAAATGGTGCTCGAAGGATATTGTCGCTTAGGTAAATTAACAGCACAAGCATTTGACAAAGATGTATCAAAATAAAAATGAAGCGATTAAAGACCCTGCTATTAAGGAATTTGTCATTAGACAAACAAAAGAAAAAGTCTGTGCCTGTGATCATTTTAATCCATC
>JADFVK010000252.1 GCA_015222495.1 Pseudomonadota bacterium | reverse complement strand
GGGCCACTGACTAATGTAACATTAGCGCCGGCATTTAATGCAGCCTCAGCTAAAGCATAGCCCATTTTTCCAGAACTGCGATTAGTAATATAGCGAACAGGGTCTAAAGGCTCTCTTGTTGGTCCTGCACTTATCAGGACATTTATGCCCTGTAAAACGCAAGAGTTAGTTTTATTTAATAAGCGGGTGCAAATGTTTGCAGGCTCTGACATGCGGCCAAAGCCACTTTCGCCACAGGCTTGATCACCTGCTTCCGGGCCAATAATATGCACGCCATGGGTTTTTAATCGCTGAATATTTTCCCGGGTAATGGCTTTATTCCACATGGCCTGGTTCATGGCCGGAGCAATATAAACAGGCGCGTCTGTCGCTAAATAGAGTGTAGAAAGTAAGTCATCAGCCAGGCCGTGACTGAACTTTGCAATACTATTCGCAGTTGCAGGTGCAATTAAAACTTTATCTGCCCAGCGAGCAAGATTAATATGCCCCATTGCGTTTTCTTCATCAGCATCAAGCAGTTCAGTTGCAACAGGGTTCCCTGATAAAGCCTGAAACGTTAAGGCTGAAATAAATTGCATGGCAGAGTGAGTCATGACGACTTTGACTTCAGCGCCTTGTTTGCGCAACAGGCGCACTAATTCTGCAGATTTATACGCAGCAATACCCCCACAGACACCTAATAAAATTCGCGTGCTAATTGTTTTGTCCGGTAATTATAAATAACTGTTAATTATGGCAAATTAATAGGAATTCTTCTATGCCTAAATTTTTCATATGATTATAGAGTAATGCCTGATCCTTTCTAGTCATCATCTTCATCGGGTATTTGAGATCTGAATTCGTGAGATAAAAGCATCTGAGTGCCAGTGACTACAATCTCTTCACCATCAGCAATTTGTTTGGCAATAAAATAACCGTTAGGTACTTTTACTGGATTACTAATAGTTCGGTGAACAAAGTGTTCTTCATCTATTTTGATAAATACAAAGGCCAGGCCAAGGTGCCATGCTATAGAGGACTCAGGAATAATAACGCCCGTTTGTGTCTGTTTATTCTGTGGTATCCATGCGGTAAAATTCATGCCTGGTTTAATTGCCGGGTTTTCAGTCTGGAAAATGTATTGCAGACCCTGGGAAAAAGTATCGGCCTGAGGTAAATGACTAATAAATGAAGCGGTAAAGGCTAGGTTGCGATTGCCGGTTGGATTGATATATATTGTATTGCTTAGTGGGGGTGATGAGTTATTGGCTGGCAGAGTGATTTGCAATACAATAATTTCACCGTTAATTAATTTATTAAAGTGTTCAGAATGAAGATCAGTAGCCCATCGTGTTAATGTTTTTCCCCATTGTAATTGACTGTTGTTAATAATAATCTGACTTTGATAGTGGCTTGAATCATAGATAGCTTTATCTGATTGCCATTGGGTTTGCTGATTCTGTAATTTTCGGGTCGAGATAGCTTCATCTTTATGAAGGTTAGTTAAACGGGAAATGTTTTTTTCTGCTTGCGTCAAACGTACTTTGGCGCTACTTTGTTGAGCTAACGCGGCCAGGTATTGATTTCGAATGGTGAGCAAGGGACTTAGCTTTATTGCTGTGCCATAAGCAATGGACTCAGCTTGATATTCAATTTGTTTAAGTTTTAATGTTTCCAGACCGGATATTTCCTGCGTATCATCATCCAGAAAAATAACAGGCTGTCCATTAATAAGCTGTACAGATTCTGATTCATCATCTTTATTATGCTCAGTATCAGAAGCTGTCACATAAATAGGATAAAATGATAAAAAACAAGTCAGAAAAACAACAGTAAGATAATGCATAAAAAAGATAAATAGAGTGGAATGTTAGAATTATACGTTGTGTCTTTCTGCTATATAAATATTTTTGTTGTTTTTGAAATAGCACGTTATCCTTAACCCTTTATATATTGAGAGACTACAAATGAGTAAACTGCCAGAAAACCT
>JADFVK010000251.1 GCA_015222495.1 Pseudomonadota bacterium | reverse complement strand
TGGCCAGAATGTGATCGCATTCGAGATGTATTAGATACAGAAGATATTTTATTAGAAGATACAGCAGAGGGCACACGCTGGCGTCGAAAATAAAGTAGGGGCGTTTATCCGTGATTGTTGAGATGTTCTTGCTCTCTCCGCCCCAGAGAGGAATGACGTAGGAGCAGTTTGGTGTGAGGTTTATATTTAAGGAGGCTTTTTGAGCCATGGATGGCGAGGATGAGCGTCACATGGATGTGCTTGAGCGTCCTCCTTAAATATAAACCTTACACCAAAATGTGTTTTTACCTACCACATTCCCGAACGATAAACCTATTGCATGCCGTACAGTCTAAAGTAAAGTTCATTACTATTAACCAAATCATTATGGCTGCCATCAGCAATTATTTTTCCATTATCGATGACAATAATTCTATCGGCTTGTTTTACTGCACTTAGTCTATGGGCAATAATTAAAGTGGTTTTATCGGCCAGATAAGATTCCAGTGATTGGTGTAGTTTGTTTTCTATTTCTGTATCCAATGCAGAAGTGGCTTCATCTAAAATAATAAGTTTGGGATCAGTAAGGATCATTCGAGCAATCGCCAGACGTTGTCGTTGGCCTCCAGACAGTCTGATGCCCTGACGACCAATCATGGTATTTAATTGATCAGAAAGTTGTTTTACCGTGCTGTCTAATTGAGAAATTTCTAATGCTTTCCAGAGATCATCATCACTAAACTCTCTACCCATAGAGAGATTAGCACGAACGGTATCGTTAAACATAATAGGGTGCTGCATGACAGTTGCGGTATTTTCACGAATTTTTTCAAAACCAATATCTTTAATAGAGATATCATTAAAAGAAATATCTCCTGAATCAATAGGATACAGACCTAGAATAATCTGGATTAAGGTTGATTTTCCACCGCCACTAGAACCTACCAAAGCCACTTTTTCACCCTTATTAATCTGTAGAGAAAGGGAGTTTAAAATGTAATTTGATTGTTTAGAGTCATCCTCATGTGCTGATGTTGTTTCAGAAATATTTATATCAGCTTCAATAACTTTTTGCGGGTATTGAAAACAAATATTATCCAGTTTTATAGATATATTTTTTTGATCAATAAAGGGATCTTTTAGGCAGGGGATAACAGGTTCCTGATTTAGTGCAAATATTTTATTAAGGCGATTAATAGATGCCTTGGCACTAAAATAGGAATATTGAATATTCAGAATTTCCTGTACCGGGCCCATCATATACCAGAGATAACCAAACACGGCAAACATCAGGCCAAGAGATAAGTCTGAGGTAAGCACCATAATCATGCTCACAGCGCGAAATGCATCAAATCCAAATAAAAAGATCACATGAGATAATTGTGCTGCAGCATCGGTTTTCCATGAATAGTTAATGGAATGTTTTTTAACCTGGGCGGCACTATTTATGAGTCGCTTAATATAATGTTCTTCACGATTGGCAGCACGGATTTGGTGGATTGCATCAAGTGTTTCAACCAGTGATTGCTGGAATAGGGCGATGGCATTATTTTCATGTAATTTGAGTTTTTTGACTTTTTTACCCATTCTGATTGTGACATAAATAACCAGTGGATTAAAAAATAATAGAATTAAAGCGAGTTGCCAGTTGATCCATAATAGGACTATTGCTGTACCAATAATTGAAAGTACAGCGACAATAAACTTACTAATAGTGGCACTGATAAATTGATCGACCACTTCGATATCTGTGACAAAGTGTGAGGCAAAGCCACCGCTACCGATGGTTTCATATTCACTAATGGCAATTCTTTTTAGGTATTGAGCTAATTTTTCTCGCATTTGTAAGGTTGTTGATTTAGCAATAATTGTAAATATGCGCATTTGCCAGACATTAAGAATGACGGAAAGCAGGCGTAAAAAAACTGATGCCAGTAGGGCTGTGATTATATAAGCACTAGCATATTGTAAGGAGATAGGTAAAAAACTATCCATTATAGAAATAGACATGGCTGGCTTGTCTAATAAGACTTCATCTACCATTAAAGGGAGTATTAAAGGAATTGGCACAGATAATAAGGCAGCTATAATGGCCAGGATATTAGCAAAAACAAGACGTTTTTTATCTTCAAATGCTGATGCAATAATTTGATTAAAAGAAAAAGATTGTTCAGTAATTGCTTTTTCTGGTGAAGATTCTGACGTCGGTTCTGATGTTGCAGTGGTATTCAAATTTAGCTCTCTTCTTTGACTAGTGGCTCATCCGGAAATTTTTTAAGATAAAAATCGTAAAGTACCTGTATCTTTTTAATATAGGTCACAGGCTCTATGCCGCGAACATAGCCGTATTGTGTATGCTTATGATATTTAGGCTGGGATAATAATAAAAAAGTAGTTTCCACATGTCCAAACCATCGATTTGGATCCAGGCCCTGTTTACTGGCCAGATTTTGAGCATCTTTTAGATGCCCTAATCCTGCATTATAAGCGGCTAAAGTAAACCAGATTTTAACATCTGCAGGCAAGTCATCACCTAATTGCTTATCCAGCCATGCCATATATTTCATACCAGCCTTAAGTCCCTGCCTGGGATCTTCTAAATTACTGACACCTACTTGTTTGGCTGTTCGTGGCATTACCTGTAATAAACCACTTGCCCCCACCCATGATTTTGCTTTGGGGTCAAAATGACTTTCCTTGTTCACCTGTGCGGCAATTAAACGCCAGTCAAAACCATATTTTTTGGCCATTTCTTTGATTAACTTATCATAAGATGAAATTTTATTGTCATTGCTTTTACGTGTACTTTCGTTAAATAAATTTCTTGAATTATTAAAATATTTATTGTAAGAAATGTTGTAAAACAAACTCTTATATTCTTTATCTATAAATTTATTTAGCTCATTTAACAGTTCTTTTGAGTTTTTCCTCACCAGCCATCTTTGTCCGTGTTTTCCTCTTAGGACTAATGAAGACTGAATATTATTATGCCAGTTTTTTTCAATATCAATAATATGTGAATCAGCCAGTGTGAGATCATATTTACCATCTAATACTCTTTTGATAATTTCTTCAGTTTCCATTATTTCAGGTGCGAGGTTTATGGAAAAATTAACACCTAATACTTTAAGTTGTTTTTGAAAACTATTGAGAGTAGCCCAGTAAGGACTGCTTTTTCTTACAAAGAAACTACGCCCCTCTAATTCATTATATGAAGTGATTTTTTTTTCATCTTTACGTTGAACAATTATTTCCTTAACATAGAGATAGGGTTCACTGAACTTAACTGGTAATTTCTTGCGTTCAAGTGTTTTAATCAAACCGGATGAAATAATATCCCCATGGCCATTTTCCAGCCATTTAATCATTTGATCAAAATCATCAGCAATTAAAATTTTCAGGTTAAGTTTCTGCTGCTTGGCAAATTGTCTAACTAAGTCATACTCAAAACCCATTAATTTATTTTTCCAGAGAAAATAAGTGGAAGAATTATTACGGGTAATGAGTCGTAATTGACGACTTTTTTTGATTTCTTTGAGATCACCCAAACGAACTTCAGGTAGTTGCTGGCGTAATTTTTCTTTTTTAATATAAAGATTAAGTTGTTTTAATAAATCAGGATTGTCCTTCCTTACTCCCCAAACAATAGGCCGTTCTTTAGAAAGTTGTAGAGCAGTTTTAAAATCCTGACGATATTCTTTAATTAAAATCAAATTATTACTATCTTCAATAACGGCATCTAATTCTCCGGAATTGAGTTTATTTATTTTTTCATCAGAGGTAATGCGCTGATTTAATTCAACCAGATGAATATCACTCTGTTCTTTAGTCAGTCCGGTGATAACCTCCCAATAAGAGGAATCTTTTCTTACACCAATTTTCAAGTCATGCAGCTGATCAATTAAAATTTCCTTATCAAAGGACTTTGCCGTAATTAACTGTTCACTGGAATAATAAAGAGGATCGGTTAAATTAATTTGCTGTTTGCGTTCTTCGTTAACAGTAAGCTGAGAAACAATAATATCCCCCAGTCCCATCTTTAAGGCAGGTGTAAGGTTGGCAATACTTCTAATTGGAACGATAATTGGGGTTAGATTGTTTTCTATAGAAAAATCTATAATTGACATTAATTCATTGTTGTAATTGCTTGATTCTAATTGTATAAATTTATTGAATTGGTAATCATGCAAGACAATAATACGTAGTTGTTTGTTTTTGTTAATGGTATTCCAGTCGGCTACACTTTTTTTCTGATATTGTTGATGATTAGGAAGGTTGTGTTTTATTTTAAGCAACTCGCCGTCAAATTCAATGGTGCTGACGAGCTTATCATCAGATTGATCACTACAGGAGCTGATCAAAAAGAAGGAAGTTAAAAATATGATGCTAAAAAATTTCAACGAGCTTCCTTAATAGCCATTGCAACAGTATAAGTTTTACCTTGTTTTATCTTTTTATAATTACCAAAGACTTCTTTGAAAGAACGTTCAATATAGCGACGAATACCGGTAATAGTTACGACATAAATTCTACCACCGGGCTCTAAATGTTTAAGTGAATCAATTAAAAATAGACTGAGCAATTCATTACCGACTTTTGCAGGAATATTGGAAACAATGAGATGAAAACGTCGCTTACCGATTTGATTCAGACCATTACTGAGAAATGTTTCACAATTAGATAAATTATTTAATTTGATATTCTTTTCAGTATATTCAATGGCAACAAAATCTTTATCAATCAGTGTGGTTTGTCCATCAGGTGCTGATTTTGCTATGGTTAAGCCTAAAGGACCATAGCCACAACCAATATCAAGACAATTATCAGCAGGATTAACTTCAATATAACGAAGTAACAATTTAGACCCTTCATCCACCGCCTTGGGTGAAAAGAGTCCCAAGGTTGTTTTAAACTTCATTGGAAAATTATTTAATTCTGCATCAAGTAATATATCCTGACGATATTGTTCAACATCCTGAAAATATTTATTTTTTATCATGATTACTCAATGTTGTATATTTTTTGTTAAGTGTTTACGGTAGTAAATGGCTGATAATTATTCCATCATTAAATTTAAGTGCATGGTCACCAGGCGTTAAAACTACTTGCGAATGTTGATTGACTGCGGGAATAAAGGCCATATTCTGACTATGTGGTGGTACATAGATATCCCCTGATAAGAGAGACCCATCAGTTCTGACAATAGATATATATTTAATGGGTGGATGAGGTTGACGATTAAGCCAGTATAGAAAATTGTTTTTATGTTCACGACTCAGTTGCTTATAAAGAACTTCAGCATCATTAATTTCATCTAAGCCGATAAAAGGGGCAAAAAAGCCAATAGGAGTATCAGCCGCAGCACTATATAACATTTCTGCAATGGGGCTACCTAAATGGGGGCTTGCTATGGTAATGAGTTGAACAATGGGGATAAATTCATTGCTATTGCCATTAATAACGCTTGCATAATTATTAATCAGAGCTAATCGTGCAACAAGCCCACCAGCCGAATGGGCAATTAAATGAAGCTTGTGTTGTGGATTTTTTTGACTGATTTCTGCAATATATTGACTTAGATAATTAGCCTGAACTTCAATAGGTGCTTTTGCCGGTAGTTCAACGGCAACAATATATTTGCCATTATTTTCCGGGGTGATGCCTGAGAAAGATATATCGTACCAACCTTTACTTGCCAGTACTTGAGTAATACCACTAGCTCTCCAGGTTTTACCCCCCGTATGATAGCCATGTACCAATATGGCGATATCAGCTAAAAGCATACCGGGTAAGTATAATAAAACAAGAAATAAGATTATTAAAAACTTTCTATTAAAGTGATAAGTCATAAGTTTTTCCTTTTTTATAACAGAAAGTATAAACTAAATTCAAAACTTAATTAATAGAAGATAGAGATAATTTATAAATTATTGACTTAGTAGTTCTTCGTGTGATTAAAACTTATACATCTACAAGCATTGTTTTTTAAAAAACTCTCATTATTATTGATTACATATTGTATAATAGTCTGTTTAACCCTATATAAGAAAACAAAATAGTATAATGTTTGTTTTTAAACTTATTCTTAATAAATTCATATGATTGTAATGAGGAAATAAAATGCAGGTTTCAGTTGAAATAAAAGATGGTCTTGAAAGAGAATTAACAGTTGAGTTTCCAAAGTCAGATATGGATGAAGTAGTAAAAACTCGTTTACAATCTTTAACCAAAACAGCAAAGATCAATGGCTTTCGCCCTGGAAAAATCCCTTTAACGGTAATTAAAAAGCGTTATAGTGCTCATGTTGAAGCTGAAGCTTTGAATGAAAAATTACAAAAGAGTTATTTTGACGCTATTTCACAGGAAAAATTAAACCCTGCAGGCCAGCCGACTATTGATTTAGTTGAAACAGATGATAAAGATATTATTAAATATAAGGCTGTACTGGAAGTTTATCCAGAAATCACCTTATCATCTCTTTCTGAGCAAGCTTTTGAAAAAGCCAATGTCACTATAGGTGAAGATGATATTGATTCTACTGTAGAAAATATTCGTAAACAAAATCAAACTTTTATTGATTCAGATGATGCTGCCAAAGAAGGTAGTCAGGTTATTGTAGATTTTGTTGGTACGATTGATGGTGAAGTCTTTAAAGGCAATGAAGGCCAGCAGGTTCCAGTAACAATTGGTCAGGGTCAAATGATTGATGGTTTTGAAAAAGGAATTATTGGTTCTAAAGCCGGTGATGAAGTAAGTTTAGACTTAAACTTTCCAGCAGAATATCATTATACAGAAGTTGCAGGCAAGCCGGTAAACTTCGCTATTAAAGTTTCCCAGATTAAAGAAGCAGACTTACCTGAATTAAATGATGAATTTTATGTTAAATTTGGTATTACGTCAGGTGGAGAAGAAGCTTTTCGTGCTGAAGTTAAGAAAAACATGCAAATTGAACTTGATAAGTCCATTGCATCTAAGCTAAAAAATCAGGTTATGGATGCAATTGTTGAAGTAAATGAAATTACTGTACCAACAGCTTTAGTCGAAGAAGAAGCTAAAACTATGGCACAACAAATGCAAAAACAATATCAAATGCAACAGCAGGGTGAAGCTGAATTACAAACAGATTTATTTACTGAACAGGCAAAGCGTCGCGTTGCCCTGGGTATTATTCTTGCTGATATCGTTAAAGTGAATAAACTTGAAGCTTCTGATGGTGCAGTCAAAGAAAAAATCAATGAACTGGCAGGCACTTATGAGAATCCACAGGAAGTGATGGATTATTATATGTCTCATAAAGAAAAATTAGCTGAAATACAATCCTTTATTTTAGAGGAAAAGATTGTAGATTGGGCATGTAATGAAGGTACAGTTGCAGAAAAAGACTTTAGTTTTACTGAGTTTATGAACCCTAAGCAAGAAGAAAAAGCGGCTTAGAGAGGGCTCACAGCTAAAAAAATTGGCACGAATTTATTTAAGTAAGATTAAATAACTTAAAATAATTTGTGACAATTTTTTGTTACCCAAGAGCCTTCAGCCAACAATAATTTGGCCACCATAAATTGTAGTAACATAAAATTTCTATAAATGATGGTGGATAAATTTTTGTTACTTAGAAGTAAAAAGCTTAAAACTTAAAAAATTAAAAGGAAAATAAGTTTGATGATAGGTAATAATCTAACAGGCGGTGCATTACAGACTGAAGCTCTGGGACTTGTCCCTATGGTGGTTGAGCAAACTTCAAGAGGTGAGCGGTCCTATGATATTTATTCTCGTTTATTAAAAGAACGGGTTATATTCATGGTGGGTCAGGTTGAAGATCATATGGCTAATCTGATTGTTGCCCAATTATTATTCCTTGAAGCTGAAAACCCTGATAAAGATATTCATTTATATATTAATTCACCGGGCGGCTCTGTCACTGCAGGTATGTCGATTTACGATACGATGCAGTTTATTAAACCAGATGTCAGTACTATGTGTATTGGGCAGGCGGCCAGTATGGGTGCATTATTACTAACAGGTGGTGCAGAGGGTAAACGTTATTGTCTGCCTAACTCACGTATGATGATTCACCAGCCTTTGGGTGGATTTCAGGGGCAGGCTTCAGATATTGAAATTCATGCTAAAGAAATTTTGACCTTGAAAGATAAGTTGAATGAAATTATGGCCAAGCATACAGGTCAAAGTATGGATGTGATTGCTAATGATACAGATAGAGATAACTTTTTAAGTGCTCAGCAAGCTGTTGATTATGGTTTGGTTGATAAGCTGATTACAACGCGTAAAACAGCAGAAGATACAAAAGAAAAATAATTATTAATTTAACTATTATTTAAACGATGGGGTTGGTTTTATGAGTGATGATACTCAAGATAAAAATGAAAATGACAAGCTGCTGTATTGTTCCTTTTGCGGCAAAAGTCAGCATGAAGTTAGAAAGTTAATTGCAGGGCCTTCGGTTTTTGTCTGTGATGAGTGTGTAGAATTATGTAATGACATCATTCGTGAAGAAATTCAGGAGCAGGGTGGTTCTGTTCCCGGCACAAAGTTGCCGACACCACGTGAAATTAATAAAATTCTCAATGAATATGTAATTGGCCAAACAGAAGCAAAAAAAGTGCTTTCTGTGGCTGTTTATAATCACTATAAACGTCTGGAAACTGGCTATAAAAAAGATGATGTAGAGCTTTCAAAGAGTAATATCTTGCTTATTGGCCCTACCGGCTGTGGTAAAACCTTATTAGCTGAAACTCTAGCACGCTTATTAGATGTTCCTTTCACTATTGCTGATGCGACCACTTTAACTGAAGCTGGTTATGTGGGAGAAGATGTTGAAAATATCATTCAGAAATTGTTACAAAAATGTGACTATGATGTTGAAAAAGCTCAAACAGGCATCGTTTATATTGATGAAATTGATAAAATTACCCGTAAGTCTGACAATCCCTCTATTACTCGAGATGTTTCAGGTGAAGGTGTACAGCAGGCTTTATTAAAGCTTATTGAAGGAACTATTGCATCGATACCTCCTCAGGGTGGTCGTAAGCATCCTCAGCAAGAGTTCTTACAGGTAAATACGGCCAATATACTATTTGTCTGTGGCGGTGCATTTTCCGGGCTGGATAAAATTATTCTTGAACGCTCAGAAAAAGGTGGTATTGGTTTTGGTGCTGAAGTAAAGAGTAAAGAAGATGAAAAAGAGTTTGGTGAGGTTTTAGATGATATTGAACCGCAAGATCTGACTCGTTATGGTTTGATTCCTGAGTTTGTTGGACGTTTGCCGGTGGTAGCAACTTTACGCGAACTTGATCAAGATGCTTTGATTAAAATATTAACAGAGCCGAAAAATTCTTTAGCTAAACAATATGGCAAGCTAATTGAAATGGAAGGGGCTGAACTTGAAATTCGAGAAGATGCTTTATCAGCTATTGCAAAAAAAGCAATGGAAAGAAAAACAGGTGCACGTGGTTTGCGTTCAATTTTAGAATCTACCCTATTAGATACAATGTATGAACTACCTTCTATTGAAGATGTAAAAAAAGTTGTAGTAGATGAAGGTGTTATCAATGGCTTATCAGAGCCATTATTAGTCTATGAAAATATAGAAAAAAAAGCCTCAGGTGAGTAAGTCTGACTTTTTTTAATGAATTAAAGTTTTATATTATTAGAGAGATGATAGTTAATGGAAAATGACAAGACAATTGCTGAGTTAGATGATGCAACTGAAACATATCCTGTTTTACCCCTAAGGGATGTGGTTGTTTATCCTCATATGGTTATTCCGCTCTACGTTGGTAGAGGAAAATCTATTAGTGCACTTGAAACTGCAATGGAAGATGATAAGAAGATCTTTCTGGTTGCACAAAAAAATGCCTCTGATGATGAGCCTAAGCCTGATGAAATACATTCTGTTGGTACCATTGCTACTATTTTAAGATTATTAAAACTTCCAGATGGAACGGTTAAAGTATTAGTTGAAGGTGATGAGCGAGCACAGGTACAATCTGTTGTAGAGGTTGATAATTATTTCTCAGCAATAGTAAAAACATTTCAATATGATACCCTTGATGAGAAAGAGTCAGAAATTCTGACCAGAACCATCATGAATCAGTTTGAACAATATGTAAAAATGAATGAGAAGATCCCACCTGAAATACTTTCTTCTCTATCTGGGATTGAAGATAGCAGTCGTTTAGCAGATACCATTGCTGCACATATGCCGTTAAAAATTGATGAAAAACAAACCATTCTTGAAATCTCTAATGTGGCTGAGCGTTTAGAACATTTATTAGCAAAAATGGAATCAGAAATTGATATTCTTGAAGTAGAAAAACGTATACGCAGCCGTGTTAAGAAGCAAATGGAAAAAAGTCAGCGAGAGTATTATCTCAATGAACAAATGAAGGCCATACAAAAAGAGCTTAATAATATTGATGATGTGCCTAATGAGCAGGAAGAGCTTGAAAATAAAATAAAAAATTCAGGACTATCTGCAGAAGCTAAGAAAAAAGGTTTGGCTGAGTTTAATAAGTTAAAAATGATGTCTCCAATGTCTGCTGAAGCTTCTGTGGTAAGAAACTATCTTGAGTGGCTTACTAATGTTCCCTGGAAAAAACGCTCTAAAGTACGCCACGACTTAAATAAAGCTGAAGAAATCTTAGAAGAAGATCATTATGGTTTAGAAAAAGTTAAAGAGCGTATTCTTGAATATCTTGCCGTACAACAAAGAATGAAGAAATTAAAAGGACCTATTTTATGTTTAGTAGGACCTCCAGGTGTGGGAAAAACCTCACTGGGACAGTCGATTGCAAGAGCAACCAATAGAAAATTTACCAGAATGTCACTGGGTGGTGTGCGTGACGAGGCTGAAATACGTGGTCATAGGCGTACTTATATTGGTTCAATGCCGGGCAAGATCATGCAGAATATGTCCAAAGTTGAAGTAAAGAACCCATTTTTTCTATTAGATGAAATAGATAAAATGGCCATGGATATGCGCGGAGATCCATCCTCTGCTCTATTGGAAGTACTTGATCCGGAACAAAACAATACCTTTGCTGATCATTATATGGAAGTGGATTATGACCTTTCTGAGGTGATGTTTATTGCTACCTCTAATAGCATGAATATTCCAGGTCCTTTATTGGATAGAATGGAAGTTATTCGAATTCCGGGCTATACAGAAGATGAAAAGTTTAATATTGTTTCACGTTATTTAATTCCTAAGCAAAAGAAAAATAATGGCCTTAAAGAAACTGAATTAAGTCTCAGTGAGGGTGCTATTCGAGATATTATTCGTTATTACACCCGTGAAGCTGGTGTCCGTGCTATTGAGCGTGAAATAGCAAAAATAGCCCGTAAAGTGGTTAAAGAAATACTTTTAGACAAGAAAACAAAAAAAGTCTCAATCACCTCTCGTAATCTTGATAAATATCTGGGTGTACGTCGTTTCCGTTATGGCAGTGCTGAAGAAGAAGATCAGATAGGGCAGGTTACTGGCCTGGCCTGGACAGAGGTTGGTGGAGAATTACTGACAATTGAAACAGCTGTGATGCCGGGTAAAGGTAAGAACAGTGTCACCGGTCAATTAGGTGACGTGATGAAAGAATCTATTCAGGCTGCAATGACTGTAGTACGTAGCCGTTCTGATATTCTTGGTATTGATCACGAAACATATGAGACCAAAGATATTCATATCCATGTACCTGAGGGTGCTATTCCTAAGGACGGCCCTAGTGCCGGAGTGGGTATGTGTACAGCACTTGTATCTGCTTTAACAGAAACACCAGTAAAATCTGATGTTGCTATGACTGGTGAAATTACTTTACGTGGTGAAGTATTACCTATTGGTGGGCTTAAAGAAAAATTACTGGCTGCTTTACGTGGTGGTATTAAAACAGTCATTATTCCTGAAGAAAATAGAAAGGATTTGGTTGATTTACCCAAAAACATTCTTTCAAAAATGGATATAAAGCCAGTTCGCTGGATTGATGAAGTTTTACAAATTGCATTAACCCATATGCCCGAAGCGAAGATAATCGTGAAGAATAAGAATAAGAAAAAATCTCATTCTCAGGTTCCTAAAAATAAAGACTCTGAGTCTATCAGGGCACATTAATTAGAATTAAGCTTACATTTATCAACACATTTATAATAATTTGCAGAAAATTGCATTTAATTATAAATAAAGCTGGATTTTAGTTCTGAATTTTGCTTCAATACACGTCACGTTATTGCTCTCTAACACTTATAGGGATTGCTTATATAGCTTTTCTTAAGCTTGTTTGATGAGAACAATAAAAATATAGCTTATATTACATATCAAAAAATAATCCTTTTTAATTAAATACTTTGTTTTTAATAATATTAGGATAACAAGGGGAAATCTTAGTGAATAAATCTGAATTAGTAAGTGCCATCGCTGAAAATGCTGATCTTTCAAAAGCTGCTGCAGGTCGTGCATTAGATGCAACTGTTAAAGCAATTACTGACTCTTTAGCAAGCAATGAGCCTGTAACATTAATTGGTTTTGGTACATTTGAAGTAAGAGAAAGAGCTGCTCGTACTGGTCGTAATCCTCGCACTGGTGAATCTATTCAAATTAAAGCATCAAAAAACCCAGCATTTAAAGCTGGTAAAGCATTAAAAGAAGCGGTAAACTAAGCCGTTTTTTTTGCAACCAACAATAAATTTTACAAACATGGGTGATTAGCTCAGCTGGTCAGAGCATCGCCCTTACAAGGCGAGGGTCATAAGTTCGAATCTTATATCACCCACCATTTGTAAAAACAATATTAAACTCTTGTTAAAAGAGTTGTTGGAATAAGTAAAATGGAGCGGTAGTTCAGTTGGTTAGAATACCTGCCTGTCACGCAGGGGGTCGCGGGTTCGAGTCCCGTCCGTTCCGCCATATACAAAAAGCGCGTTTTTAACGCGCTTTTTATCGTTTATTAATAGCTAAAAAGTTTGTGAGAATAAAATTATGTTGCTACATAGTATCAGAGAAAGTGCTACAGGCTGGTTTGCCTGGGTTATCGTTATTTTAATTTCAATACCTTTCGCACTATGGGGCGTTAATAGCTATATCACACCACCTAATCCTTCCATTGCTACTGTTGGTAATTATAAAGTCAGTATTCAGGAGTTTCAAAATGCCGTACAAACGGAATCTGAAAAGTATAAAGATAAAATCAATAGTGATTTATTAAACTCCGGTATTTTAAAAAAAGTGGTTCTTGAAAAATTAATAAATAATCGTGCCATGATAAATTATTTATCCTCAGCAGGCTTTAGTGTCAGTAAAGAGCAAGTTGACCTGCAAATACGAAATGATCCTAATTTTCAATTAGAAGGGCAGTTTTCAGAAGAGCTTTATAGTCGATATTTACCAAGTGCCTATAGTAAATCAAATTATCGAAATTCATTAGCAACACAAATTTTATTACAACAATTTTCAGATGGTATCAGTGCTTCATCTATTGTTTCTGATGCTGAAACAAAACGGGTTATGCAGCTCATAAAACAAAAAAGAGATGTGAGTTATGCATTAATTAAAGCTCAAAACTATGCTGACTCTGTGGTCATTAAAGAAGAAGAAATAAATAATTATTATCAGAATTTTGAAAGTCAATTTAAAAATCCTGAGCAAGTTAAATTGGCCTATTTAGAGTTATCACGTAAGCTGATGGCTGAAAATGTAGAAATAACTGATGAGCAATTAGAAAAATATTATAAAGATAATAGTGCTCAATATACGCAAACTGAACGACGTAAGGCCAGCCATATTTTATTTACAGTCACTAGTGATGCAGCAGATGAAGAAAAAGAAACTGTTAAACTTGAGGCTCAGTCTGTACTTGAGCAGTTAAATTCCGGTGCAGATTTTGCCGAATCAGCCAAACAAAATTCCAAAGATCCCGGTTCTGCTGATAATGGAGGTGATCTGGGTTTCTTTTCTAAGGGCGAAATGGTCCCAGCCTTTGAAGAAGTTGCTTTTGCAATGAAGCCTGGAGAAATCAGTGATTTAGTTGAAACATCATTTGGTTTTCATATTATAAAAATGGTTGAACTTGAAGGTGGTGAAGTTCAAGCCTTTGATAAAGTAAGCGATAAGATTCGTGAAACACTACAATTTGAAATGGTTGAAAATAATTTTTTTGAAAAATCTGAATTAATTCAAACGCTTGCCTATGAACAGCCTGATTCTCTTGATGCCATTGCTACAGAATTAGAATTAACTATCAAGCAAAGTGAATTAATGGGACGAGAAGGCATCAGTGGTAATTCCACAGAAAATTTGTTCTCAAACCAGAAATTATTAACTGCAGCATTTAGCATCTCTGTGTTAGAAGAAGGTAATAATAGTGATTTGATTGATTTAGGGGATGATCATGTTGTTGTTATTCGTGTTGTAGAACGTATACCTGCTAACACTAAACCATTAGAAGAAGTTAAGGCTGATATTGAAACACAGCTTAAATCTAAAGGAATCACAGCCAAAGCTCAGGAAGTAGCCAATGAGCTGATTAAAAAATTAGAAGCAGGTGGGAGTCTGGCTGATGTTGCTCAACTCACTACTGAAACAGATGCGGATGATTTAGAGATTATAGAAGCTGGTCTTATTGAGCGTCAGGACATGAAAACACCTGTGTATATCGTCAGAAAAGCTTTTACTATGCCTAGAGAGTTAAAGTACGCATCTACAAAAACTGCAACAGGAGATATAGCTATCATTACTATCAATGCAATTGAAAATGGTGATAGTGAAGATAAAGCACTTTATGCTAATGTAAAAAGTGCTTTATTACAGAATAAGGCTAACATGAATACCGCTTTGTCGGTGATGCAGATCCGTTCTGAGACTTCAGTAACAATTAATGATTCATTGTTGAATGCTGAAGAGTAGACCCTCACTCCTTTTAAACCCCCTCTCCTGAGGGAGAGGGTATATAGCTATTTGTTTAATGCGCCCATACCTACGTGACTATAGCCGGAATCAACATAGATATTCTCACCAGTAATACCATTGGCTAAGTCGGAACATAAAAATGCTGCTGTATTGCCAACATCATTGATTGTGACATTACGTCTCAGCGGTGCATTTTCTTCGACATGAGTCAGCATCTTACGAAAGTCACTAATTCCTGCAGCCGCTAGAGTTCTGATTGGACCTGCAGAGATTGAATTAACACGAATCCCATCCTTACCCAAAGATTCTGCCATATAACGTACATTGGCCTCCAGGCTGGCCTTTGCTAAACCCATAACATTGTAATTCGGCATAATACGCTCTGAACCCAGGTAAGATAAGGTTAGTAGGGAACCATTCTGTCCTTCCATCATATTACGACCGGCTTTAGCGAGTGCTGCAAAACTATATGAGCTGATTTCATGAGCGGTATTAAAACCTTTACGAGTGACACTATCTAAATATTCTCCGGCAAGTTCTTCACGAGGAGCAAATGCAACTGAATGCACAATGATATCCAGGTGATCCCAAAAGTTATCCAGTTCAACAAACACATTTTCTATTTGTTCATCACTGGCTACATCACAGGGTAGAACAATATCTGAATCACATTCAGCCGCTAATTTTTCAACCCGGCTTTGAAGTTTTTCATTTTGATAGGTAAAGGCCAATTCTGCACCTTCGCGTTTCATTGCTTGAGCAATACCCCAGGCAATGGAACGGTTACTTGCCAGACCAACGATTAATGCACGTTTACCTTGCATAAATCCCATAATAATCTCCTTGAACATTTTATAATGTAAGTTTGTAGATTGAAGTATTTTATTAGCTAACAGCTCTTGAATAACAAAAAATTGTCACAAATTATTTTAAGTCATTTTTATTTTACTCAAAATTATTCGTGCCAATTTTTTTGGCTGTGGGCACTTGTAATAAAATCTAATAACGATATGATACCTGTGAATAATAGAATAAACTAGAGCTAACTATTAAATCCATAAATTTATGCTGAAAAATTCCACAATTGCCTATCAACTTGTCAAATATAATAGTCTTTTAATTATATTACTTTTACTTTTATTCTCTGCAAACTCTATTTTTGCCAGTTATGCAATAGCTTATGGTTATGAGCCTAAGTATCCCAATGGCTTTAGTCATTTTGATTATGTGAACCCTGATGCACCCAAGGGGGGGCAGCTGGACTTAAATGGCTCACGTACCTTTGATCGACTTAATCCTTTTCTATTAAAAGGAGTGGGTGCTGACGGTATTGATAGTTTAATTTTTGAAACATTAATGGAACAAAGCCTGGATGAGCCTTATACATTTTATGGTGTATTGGCAGATGATGTACTTATTGCTGAAGATGGACTATCAGTTACTTATCATATTAATCAACGCGCTCGATTTTCAGATGAAACGCCAGTTACTGTTGAAGATGTTAAGTTTTCATTTGATACCTTAATAAATGATAAACATGTGCATCCGGCTTATAAAATTGTTTTAGGCAATATTAAACAGGCGGTGATTGTAGATAATGAAACAATCCGTTTTGACTTTAAAAAGAAAAATGCCAAATTACCAATGCTGCTCAGTAGCTATCTGTCAGTATTTCCTAAACACTGGGTAGGTGATTTAGAATTTAAAGATACTGCGATAAAAATCCCTGTAGGTAGTGGTCCCTATCTACTGGATAAGTATGATACCGGCAAACAATTAAGCTTTAAACGCAATAAAGATTATTGGGCAGCTGACTTAGGTGTACGCAAGGGGATGTTTAATTTTGATAGTATTGTATACAAATATTTTCGAGATAGTACTATCGCTCTGGAAGCTCTAAAAGCTGGAGAATATGACTTTCGGCATGAATATAATTCAAAAATGTGGGCTCGAGACTATACAGGTCGTGTATTTAAAAATAATGAGGTTATAAAAAACAATATTCCACATCAGAATAGTGTTGGTATTCAGGGATTTATTTTTAATACCCGCAAATCTCTTTTTAGTGATAAACGAGTACGTGAAGCTCTGGTATTAGCCTATGATTTTGAATGGGCCAATCGTATGTTGTTCTATAATCAATACCAACGTAATGATAGTTATTTTAGTAATACAGAACTTGCTGCGCAGGGTGACATTAGTGATGCAGAGTTAGAATTACTTATTCCATTTAAGGAAAACCTTGATCCCAGTGTATTTGCTCAAGCCTGGCAGCCGCCAAAAACAACAGCACCTTCATCATTGCGTGATAATCTCAGACAAGCTATCAGCTTACTTAATGATGCTGGTTGGCACTATAAGGATGGGGCATTAAGGAATGAACAAGGTAAAGCGTTTGAATTTGATCTGATTCTTTCGCAAAAGGCATTTGAAAGAATTGCAGCATCCTACGCTAGAAATCTATTAAAATTAGGTATTACGATGAATTATCGTACCGTTGACTATGCCTTGTATAAACAACGCGTGGAAAGCAAAGATTTTGATATGATAGTCTCCAGTTATTCACAAAGTCAGGTACCGGGAAATGAACTAGAAGGGCGTTGGCATTCTAAAACGGTGGATGTTGATGGTTCGGCAAATTATCCCGGTATTAATAATCCGGCTATTGATGCTTTACTGGAAAAATTATCTAATACCACCGATAGAGAACAAATTGTGACACTGACCAGAGCCTTAGATCGTATTCTCTTGAGTGAGTTCTATCTGGTACCGCATTGGTATATTGATTCACATCGTATTGCTTATTGGGATAAATTTGAGTTTCCTGAAACATTGCCGATTTATTATTCAGCAGAAGGCTGGATGCTGTCTACCTGGTGGTTTAAACCTACTGTTCTTAATAATGAAGAGCTTAAACCCATAGATATTAACCCTTAGTC
>JADFVK010000250.1 GCA_015222495.1 Pseudomonadota bacterium | reverse complement strand
AGTCTTCATTAAATTTCATGTTAAATAATCAACAATATCCATACTTTTATGCGGTACACCAATAATTTCAATTTGGTTATTTTTTTGCATATAAAAAATAAGGTGCATTCCTTGAGGAAAGCAAAAATAATCCTGTTTTATATCATTGCGGGCTTTACCCAACAAAGGATTTTCAGCAAGCCAATTAAATCTATCAATAAGTGACTCAATATATGTGTCAGCTTGAGTGATACCCCATTGCTCATAGGTATAAAGCCAGATTGACTCAAGATCAGATTGTGCTGCTGATCTTATTTGATATTTGGTTGTCATTTAATATGCTTTTTATGTAACCCATCAATGAAATCTGCACCATTAAAACTCTCGACTAAGGGACTGTTTTCACCAGCTTTCAGTTTATCTCTAAGTACCTGAAGCTTAGTTTCGTCTTCTTCTAGTTTACGCAAACCAGCCCGCACCACCTCACTAACCGTTTGAAAACGACCTGCATTAATTTTTGCAAGTACAAAATCATCAAAATGGTCACCTAAAGTTACTGATGTATTTCTTGCCATATTCGTGTCTCAAATATTTGTTGTATTAGATATTAATATAACATAATAATTGATATAATTCAGAATATAGGTAGGTAATTTAAGTGTTTTTTATGGTAACTTTTGATTTAAGCAGTACTGATAGCAGTACCAACTAAAAGTAGTGTTGAAAATATTTATTTATATCAAAGGTTAAGTAGAGAAAGCACTTCCCGACATCACAGCCATCATAACTAATGCATATTCAGTCATTGTTAAGTTAGAACTTTCCCCCCAAAACAATAAACCAATTAACATGTGCAAGCAACCTGATTAATTTATTTATAAATTAGCTCAATCCTTAATAGGCGAGCATTCTATTGGCTTTGTTCATCTATAAGTTTGCTTTTATTCTCGGCGTTACTTTGAAGTAGTTGCTCTACCTGCCTTGCTTTTTCCATAGCCAGCTTCTGATCTTTTAATATAAAGTTATCACTAGATTGTTCATCTGGGCTAGAATTATCCTCACTGGAACAAGCAGAAGTTAGTATAAAAAAGGTGATGATTATTAACTGACATATTTTCATGTTACTTTCCTGTTTAATTGTTATAAAAATTGTTTAACTGATAATACCAATATTATTAAAAGGTTGCTGTAAAAATATGCTGGTGTTGGATAAATTATATTGCAGTGATGTTTAAATGTATGTAGGACTTTTCAGCTAATGAGTCAATTAGCTTGAAAAACGCCGGTCATGGGATTAATAATATCCTATAAAGCTGGAAAGATATATAATCTGGTTAATATAATACTATTCTACAATAAAGGTTTTTCAGTGAAGCTAAAGCTAATATTTTTGATTATTTTAACGGTAGTATTTTTCTCAACATCTTATGCCGGCAGACTAGATGATGCTATCAGCGAAATAAATAAGGGTAATATTGAGCAAGGATATAGTCAATTGCTTGTTCTCGCTCATAGTGGTGATGCTGAAGCACAATATTTTGCAGGTCGTTTCCTTATTGATAAAGACAAACTAGCAGAGCAAAAAGAAGGTGTTATGTGGTTAGAAAAGGCAGTTTCAAATCGACATATGGATGCCTCACAAGCTCTTTCAAAAATGTATTTAAGTGGCTTTATTGTTCCACTTGATATTGAAAAAGGGACTCATTATCTTGCTTTGGCAAATGAGTTTCGACCTGAAGATGAGCCTGAAGAAGATTGTGATTAAAAATAATAGTTTGGGGTGAACCTGAATAAATATTAATTAAATTTAATATTCACTCAATAGAGATGAAAGGTTGCTGTGAAATAATATTTAGAAATAGAAACATAATACAACAAATGAAAATAAACATGAGTAATGCTGATAGACAAGATATTACCATTAGTGCAGTTCTAATAATCACATTGGCAGTAGTAATTTTTTCAGGTGTATTTGTATGGGTGGATATCACAATATAAATAAGTATGGTCATAACAGAGGATATACACAGCATAGAATACAGTTAACTATTTATTATTAAAATTATTTTTTTCATGGCAGGTGCTAGAGATGATAACTAAACATCATTGTATAATCTTCAACATCATTTTTTTTGTCTATGCAGCAGTTTAAGTTTTGCTGAGCAGGCACTGGTAAAAAATGGTTTTGACTTATCTAATGCCTCTATAAAAATTGAAGACGTTTTTTCTGGTGGCCCACCCCGAGATGGTATTCCTTCAATTGATAATCCTAAATTCATTGATGTGGATAAGGTTGATTTTTTACAGGATGATGATATTGTTATTGGATTAGTTCGTGGTGAAAAGGTACGAGCTTATCCAACACGGATATTAGTATGGCATGAAATTGTCAATGATGTGATTAATGGTGATGCTGTTGCAGTGACCTATTGTCCCTTATGTGGGACTGCTATGGTTTTTGAACGCAATATTGCAGAGCAGTTACATACTTTTGGTGTTTCAGGTTTATTATATCAAAGTGATGTGCTGATGTATGATAGAGAGAGTGAGTCTCTATGGTCACAGCTCGCAATGAAATCTATAAGCGGCCCGGAAGTAGGCAAAAAACTAACATGGTTGCCCAGTGATTATTTAACCTGGAAAGCCTGGCGTGAAAAATACCCAAAGGGCGAAGTTTTATCAACGGAAACGGGCTTTAATAGAAATTACAAAAGTAAGGCATACTCATCTTATTTTGCTTCAGATAAAACAATGTTTCCAGTACCTCACACACGTAAAGAATTATCTAAGAAGGCATGGGTTATTGGTATTATTGTTGGTGGGCAAGCAAAAGCTTACCCGGTTAAAAAACTATCCACTGATAATGTAATTCTAGATAAACTTGGGAATACGCAGGTTTCTATCAAATATAATGTGGAGCAACATTTCGCACAAGTTACCAATCAACAAAATGAACAAATTCCGTCTGTATTAGTATTCTGGTTTGCATGGCAGGCTTTTTATCCCAACACTGAATTATGGCAAGAGCCATATAATAAAAATTAAGTCGTCACCAATAAGGTAACACATGACAGTCAAAAAAATATTTTCTAAATCCCTTTTATTAGGTGCTATGGTCATTATAGCTCTACTTTTTATTCAATATGACATAGGGTCTTATTTAACACTAGACTCAATTAAATCCAATCAGTCACTGATGGATAGCTATTACCAGAAAAATCCAAGTCTTACCATTGGACTTTTTTTTCTTGGCTATGTTTTAATTACTGCCTTATCACTTCCTGGTGCAGTTATCATGACGCTTGCCGCAGGTGTTTTATTTGGCAATATAACGGGAATTATTGTCACCTCTTTTGCATCCACTATTGGTGCAACACTGGCATTTTTGGTCTCTAGATTTTTATTACGTCATTGGATCCAGGATAAGTTTGCAACTCAACTCAAATCAATTAATAAAGGGATAGAAAAAGAAGGTGCCTTCTATCTTTTTACCCTACGCTTAGTTCCTTTATTTCCATTTTTTGTGATTAATCTGATTATGGGCTTAACCCATATGAAAACACTGACTTTTTTGCTAGTAAGTCAGGTGGGCATGTTGGCAGGCACGGCGGTATATATCAATGCAGGCACACAAATTGCGCAGATTGATTCGCTCAAAGGCATACTTTCTCCCAGCTTAATTTTATCTTTTACCTTATTGGGATTATTGCCTTTGATGTCTAAAAAAATAATTGAATTCATTAAAGCTAGAAAAGTTTATAGTCCGTATAAAAAACCAGCTAAATTTGACCATAATATTGTTGTTATAGGTGCTGGCTCTGGTGGTCTTGTAAGTGCTTATATTGCTGCAGCCGTAAAAGCAAAAGTCACTCTGATAGAAAAGCATAAAATGGGGGGAGATTGTCTTAATACAGGCTGTGTTCCCTCAAAAGCCTTAATTAAATCAGCCAAACTCCTTCACCAAATCAAACATTCTGAAAAACTAGGGATTAAGTCAGCACAGGCTGAATTTGACTTTAAAGATATTATGGCTCGTGTCCATCAGGTTATCAGTGATATAGAGCCTCATGACTCAGTTGAGCGCTATAATCAATTGGGTGTTAATGTCATTCAAGGTGAAGCAAAAATAACCTCTCCTTTTAGCGTTGAAGTCAATGGGCAAAGTCTCACCACAAAAAATATTATAATTGCCACAGGTGCCCGACCTTTTGTTCCTGCTATGCCTGGACTAGATAAAATAGACTATCTGACTTCTGATAATCTCTGGCAGTTAAGCGAATTACCACAGCGTTTGCTAGTACTCGGTGGTGGCCCCATAGGCTGTGAATTAGCCCAGGCCTTTGCACGTTTAGGCTCACAGGTGGTACAAGTGCAACGAGGCAAGCGAATTATGCCTCGAGAAGATATTGAGTTTTCTGAGTTGGTAACACAGTCTTTTATCAGCGATGGTATTGATATCAAATGCCGATATGCAGCTAAAGAAGTGATTGTTGAAGGGGATAAAAAATTCCTGCTTTGCGAAACCTCTAATGATGATGGAAAAATTGAAAGCATACGAATTGAATTTGACCAATTACTAATAGCCCTGGGACGCAGTGCGAATATCAGTGATTTTGGAATGGAACAATTAGCTATTCCACTGCGTAAAAATAAAACCATTGAAACCAATGAGTTCTTACAAACTAATTTCCCCAATATTTATGCCGTAGGGGATGTTACCGGCCCTTATCAATTTACTCATATGGCCGCTCATCAGGCATGGTATGCAGCGGTGAACGCCTTATTTGGGAAATTTAAGAAATTTAAAGTGGATTACTCAGTTATCCCCTGGGCAACTTTTACAGATCCCGAAATAGCTCGGGTTGGGCTTAATGAACAAGATGCTCAGAAGCAAAATATAAGCTACGAAGTAACTACCTATGGTCTGGATGATTTAGATCGATCTATTGCTGATGGTACTGCACAAGGCATGATTAAAGTCTTAACCGTTCCAGGTAAAGATAAAATATTGGGAGTTACCATAGCAGGTGAACATGCGGGGGATTTGATTATAGAGTTTGTCACTGCAATGCGGTATAACCTGGGGCTCAATAAAATATTGGGTACAATACATATTTATCCGACACTGGCAGAAGCGAACAAATATGTAGCAGGCAATTGGAAAAAGAACCATAAGCCAGAAAAATTATTAAACTGGGTGGAAAAATTTCACAAATGGATGAGATAGTGACATTGAATAAAAACTTGGATTTGATTAATAAAAAACAAAAGATTGAGTAGTAAATATAATAAATAGGCTTTTCATGAATTTTTATGTAGCCTTGTATATTTTAAAAGATATTTAATTCTTGCTAAAGTTTGTTAACATAAGCTTATCAAAATTTAGTTTTAAATTTACACCTAATAATAGAGAATTTATAGAAACAAAATGAAACGTATTAATCAATTACACCCCCTGTCTAAAGAACATCATCAGTCATTAGTTTTAGCCCAAAAAGCCATCAAAGCATGTAGGAGTAAGAATACTGATACTATTTCTATACTATGTCAAAAAATCATTAACGAATATCCTGATATCTGGAAGGTACATTTTCAAATTGAAGAAGAAAGTATCTTCCAGATTCTTCTAGAACGGTATAACGGAACAAATACTGACTCTCAACAGGATGAAAAAGAAGTTGTTCAGCTTTGTAAGAAATTACAACAGGAACATTTGACCATGAATCATTATTATGAACAGATGAAAGCAGGAAACTATACTCTTTTGGGGAAGTTTGGTGAACTACTTAAGCAACATACTCGTACTGAAGAAAGACAATTATTTCCAGTCCTTGATAATTTTCTTACTCAAGATGAGCTTGATAAAATCTACCAAACTAGTCTTAAGTATCGACAAATTTAATACGGCGAATTAATATAAGTTTATCCTAGAAAAGCTTCTTTAGAATTGAGATAAGCTTTTTCTTCAGTAGAAATGTCCCCGTGTGTGAAATTATGCTAGCTTCCTTTTCAGCTCCTATTTTCTCCAGATGAGCATGTTTTCTTTGTATGTAATATATTAAGCCTTGAATTAGATTATGGCGATAATTTTTTGAAAAACCATTATCAAGCTTGGTAGCACACCCGGCTAAAACTAATGGTACAGAAATGGCTACTGCAGCATTAAGTGATAGTTTAGTGCCTTGTTCCCCCAGCCACTTTAAAAGAACATTTCCTCCTATGGAAAAACCAATAACAGCCATAGACGTATTAGGTTCACGCTGTCGTATTGTTTGATAGAGAAAGTTAAGATCATCTGTATCACCAGAATGGTAACCACGAGCTAAATCATTAGGTTCACCACTGCAACCACGAAAATTCAGTGCAACACTTCTTAGTCCATTATTGAATAAAAAGTGCTGCAGACCTAGTATGTAGCTGGATTTGGAGCTACCAGTTAAACCGTGTAATAAAATGACCAGTGGTTTGTCTTTTTCCCCATACCAATCTATGTCAATGAAATCCTTATCTGGGGTGATTAATCTTTCACGTTCTAAATTGAGTGGTACTGCTAGTTTACGTAATAATGCTGGATAAAAAGTCTGCATATGTGCATTGGATAGCCACCAGGCTGGTTTAAAATTTGACTGAATTAACAATATTTTTCCTATAGGTGAATTTATGTAAAATTTTCAGTAAATAATGGCAATCTAAATTGACACAGTGATATTATAATCCTTATTAAAAATAAAATGATGATATATAAAGCTTTACACAAAGAAATGGTAAGGCTGGTTTAGTCAATACCAGATATCATAATGGACAAGCTGGTTTTCTGGATGTATCTGTTCCCAATGATTATGCTCAATCAAGTTGGATTTATTTTTCAACAGATAGTGGTAAAATCTTGAGAATATTAAGGTAATGACAAGGCAGCCGACAATCAGTACTGTCAGATAAATTTCAAACTTCAAATAAAGCATCTATGCTAAATCGATTAAAGACAAAAAAGTTTTGGATAATAGTGGCTCGTGATGGGCTATTTTTAATACTTCTTCTGTATCTTTTAAATCTCTATCAAACGAGAAATATAGCAGATGTTGCTCCTGATTTAAATGCCCAAACTATTTTAGGAGAGACTGTAGAATTAAGTGAAATGCTTAAAGGTTCTCCAGTTCTTATTTATTTCTGGGGAAGCTGGTGTCCTCTTTGTTCAATTACATCTCCTATTGTTACGGAGCTATCAAAAGAATATCAGGTTTTAACGATTGCTCTTTCTTCTGGTGATGAATTACAAGTGCTCAGTTATCTTCAAGAAAACAAATATCACTTCCCTGTGATTAATGATCCAGATGGAATTATTAGTAAAAAATGGAATGTTTTTGCAACACCCTCTATTCTTATTATTAACCGTGAAGGTGAAATTAGCAGTGTGACTGTCGGCATTAGTAGTGCATTGGGGTTAAAATTCAGGCTTTGGTTAGCTCCATCATAATGTATAAAAAAGGGGCTGTATTATCAAGAGACCGTTCCTATCGTTATGTCTTATGGCGTGAGTGGGATACAACAAAGGGCACTTGTGTTTTTATTGGTCTGAATCCATCCACAGCTAATGAAACTGAGGATGACCCAACATTAAGGCGTTGTGTGAATTTTGCTAAAGATTGGGGCTTTGGTCGGTGTGTCATGCTCAACCTATTTGCCTATCGTGCAACCAATCCAGATGAACTCAAAAAACAGGGTAAACCTGTTGGTTATAAAAACAATCACCATTTGAGAATAGAATCAGCAGACGCAGATATGGTTGTTGTCGCCTGGGGGAATTATGGCTCACTTTTAAATCGGGATAAGAAAGTTTTTAAATTACTCAAAGATATTCCAGTAAAATGTTTTAAAGTGACAGCGAAAGGTCAACCAGCACATCCATTATATCAAGCTAAAAATACACAACTGACTGACTTTAATTAATTATTATATTCCCCAATATGGAGAAACAACTCATGAGCATTAAACTTTTTTTCAGTACAATTATCAGCTAGTGGATAAATCAATAACTTAACTCTGTATTGTGATATTGAGTTTAGAATTTTCATGTAAACACAGAGACTGGATTTACGATATAATGTTTTTATGGATATCACGCACAGCAATGTAAAAAAAGATGGAACACATCTGGTTAATATTGGTATGCAAGTCGAAGTAGGGGGCTTGGTTTATGGTCTTTACCAGAAAACCAGCGACAAGCACCGTGGAAGTGGCGACAGGTGAAACGGAAGAAATAGTCTCACAATTCATAGGTACTGCTCATAAGTGTGATAATGGATAATTTTTATTATGAATAATTTGAAAGAGGAATTCTCACTAGTTCTTTCTGGAGGAGGCGCATTAGGTATCGCACATTTAAATGTCATTAAGCTGCTAGAAGAAAAGCATTTAAAGCCAAAAGAAATTGTTGGTACAAGTATGGGAGCTATACTAGGTGCTTGTTATGCATTAAATCATACGGAACAAGAAATTTATGAAGATATAAAACAATTTTCCAATATTTTTAAATGGGGAAAAATATCATTTTCTCAGAGCAGTCTGTTATCTACCGACAAAATATCTAAATTATTCACTTCACTATATGGTGATAAAAAAATATCTGATACTGACATTGAATTAAAAATTATTGCTACTGACTTTAATACAGGGCAGGCTGAGGTTTTTGATAAGTCATCTGATATGTTGATTAAAGATGCAGTTTTAGCTTCAATGGCTATCCCGGGTATTTTTCCAGCAATAAAACTTAATGAAAAATATTATGTTGATGGCTTTATTTCTAGTAATTTGCCAGTTGAATTTGCCCAATATAATTCTATACTCGC
The DNA here is from genome assembly GCA_015222495.1 of Pseudomonadota bacterium. Taxonomy (GTDB): domain Bacteria; phylum Pseudomonadota; class Gammaproteobacteria; order GRL18; family GRL18; genus GRL18. The sequence continues at coordinate 14,066 of JADFVK010000250.1, read as the reverse complement.
ATCTAATGTATTAGGCAAAAACTCTTTTAAGGACTACAAAGAAAAAGATTACCAGTTTTTTGGGCATACAAAAGCAGTACTGGGAATGCTTGAAAGAAGCCTTCGGTTAATCATGTATAATAAAGCTAAAGAATTAATAAAAAATAATCCTGCTATTATTCTAATTGAGCCTGAAGTTTCAGAATTTAAAACTTTTGAATTTCATAAATATAATGAAATTTTAAAACAGTCATCTTTACGGTGAGCCAAGATTTAAGCCCACCACATATATACTTGAATTAGAAAATAACCCTCCTGCAGCAGGTCGTAGTAATACTAATGAAGTATTTATCTATAATGATACAGCTGGTGAGTATCACCTTCAATAAACAAATATGCTGCAATAAACAAAGAATTATTTCTCATTTATAACTTCATCTGCTACTTCAAGTGGCGGTGTTTGTCTAAGTAAAGTTTTCTGACGGTCAAGTTTACGTACTACAGTACGTCCGGCACGATCCGTTGCACGATCAATGGCCACATACATATCTGCTTCAATATCTTCTACTACCACGTCAGGTAAGCCAGCTAAAACGACTTGTAGATGGCAGCATTTATCTTCACCGCCACGTGGGCCATTAATGTCAGATAGTCTCATCACAACTTTTTGAATATTTTCATAGCAGCAGTTTAAAGTTGACTTTAGGCGTCTTTCAGCATGACTGCGTAATGCATCAGTGAGTGAAAATTGACGAGCCTGTATATTAATTTGCATAGTACTTTCCTCTATAATCGTTCTATTATCGTTTAGCTTATTAATAGTGTAGGTGGCTTTAATAATTATAAAAAGTCGATTATACTTTCTATTCTATTCGTATAATTCGAGGTTAATGTAAAACTAATGATTAATTATAAGCATCTACATTATTTCTGGGCTGTGGCCAAAGAAGGCGGAGTTGCACGTGCCAGTGAACGACTGAATCTAACACCACAAACCATTAGTGGACAATTAACAGTTTTGGAAAATTATCTTGGGGTAGTTTTATTTAATCGTGTGGGTCGAAATCTAGAGATTACTGAAACGGGCCGATTAATATTAAGTTATGCTGATGAGATTTTCTCTTTAGGTGGTGAACTGGAAGAAGTCATTCATCAATTACCTGATAATCGTGCGCAATTATTTCGTGTTGGAATAGTGGATGTGGTACCCAAGTCAATTACTCATCGTATTCTTAAACCTGCTTTACACATGCAGGATTCAGTTCGTATGATCTGTCGTGAATCAAATCTTGATACCTTGTTGGCAGAATTGACAATACATAAGCTTGATTTGGTTCTGGCTGATCGTCCTATTCCTCACACCATCAGTACCCGAGGTTTTAGTCATAAACTTGGTGAGTGTTCAGTGAGTTTTTTTGCCACACAAGAACTGAAACAGAGCCTCATTGGCAGCTTTCCCCATTGCTTGAATAATGCCCCATTATTATTACCGAGTAAGGGCACACAATTACGTTCAAGTATTGACCAATGGCTGGATAAAAATCATATTCATCCGCGTATGGTTGCTGAATTTGATGATAGTGCTCTGATGAAGGTTTTTGGCCAGGAAGGGGCAGGAATATTTATAGCACCTGCAGTTATTGAGTCAGAAGTTGAATGGCAATATCAGGTGTCTGCCATTGGCTGTGTGGATGAAGTAAGAGAACAATTTTATGCCATTAGTGTTGAACGGCGAGTGACACATCCGGTTATTTCTGCAGTGATGAATGCAGCAAGAGAATCATTATTTGCTGATGCGTAAATAGAGTAGTATGCAGTATTAAATAAAGAAAATATTCAGCATATATTCGAAATATTCGAACTTAGTTCTTATAAGATTCGACTTTTTAAATTATTCTTTCTTTGCTATCATTAATTCAAGGTATGGTATTTCTAAGTTAAAAAACAAATAGTATTTATATCTTGTTCATTGGTGTTGATTATGCGGACAATTGATCAAAGACATGATTTAAGTTTGACATTTTGTATTCCAGCCATTTTTATGTTTTGGACTGCCTGCATACGTGCCATGTTGTTTGCTCTAATCTGGTTAGTATTAACCGGGGGAGTGATAAACTCCTGGTCAATTGGTGTGCCAGTGGTGCTATTATCAACGCTGGTAAGCATCATTCTATTACCACCAACACCCTGGTCCTTCATTGGCCTAATTCGTATAATCCCCTTTTTCCTCTGGCATTCATTATGTGCTGCTATTGATGTTGCCAAACGAGCATTACATCCTCAGCTACCAATTTCACCAGATTTGTATCATTACTATTGGCATCTATCATCGGGTGTACCGCAAATATTTATGGCCAATATGGTCAGTTTGCTACCGGGAACATTAAGTGTTGAATTACATGATAAATACCTTTGTCTTCACGTACTTGATCAGACAGGAGATTTTATTTCACAGCTGAGTATTGTGGAAAGCTATGTAGCTAGACTCTTTACTCCCACATTGATTGCATATAGGAGTAAATAAGATGAAACGTTTTAAAAATATACTTTTTGTTATGGATTCTGAATTAAAGGGTGGTGATGCGTTTGAGCGGGCAGTTTTATTGGCTGAAAATAATCAGGCACGATTAACTATAGTGTCAATTGTCGGTGAGTTACCAGCACAGGATAATGAGGAATTTCAAGATATATCCATATTAGAGGTACAGGACAGCATAATAAGTAAACACACAATGCAATTGAAAAACATGCTGTCATCCATTGAGACAAAAATTAAGATTAGCAGCAAAGTGTTAATAGGCGTTGATTTTCTGATACTCATCCAGGAGGTTCTTAAACAAAATATTGATTTGTTAATTAAAACCGCAGATGAAGAAGGTATTATAAATAGAATTTTTACCAGTTCTGATATGCACTTGCTGCGTAAATGTCCATGTCCGGTCTGGCTGATTAAAGCCTCAAGAAAAGGTCATTATAAAAAAATCATGGCTGCTGTCGATTTTGATCCATTTAATATTAAAGCAGAAGATGAGGCTCTTAATCAGCAGATTATTGAAATATCTGGTACATTGGCCTTATCAGATTTTAGTGAATTGCATATTATTCATGTTTGGGATGCTTATGGTGAGAGCAGTCTGCGTTCGGGCTTAGCCTATCAGCCAGAAGCTTATGTCAATGCCTATGTAGAGAGGATACGTGTTAAACATCATAACTTATTAACTAAATTAACAGCTGATTTTATTGCCAGGGGTGGAACAGAAGTGTTTGATTATCTTAAACCAAAGATACATCTGGTGAAGGGCTGTGCTCAGGATATGATAGCAGAAACCGTAAAAGATCAGGAAATTGATCTTATAGTTATGGGGACTGTGGGACGCACTGGCATTCCAGGTTTTATTATGGGTAACACTGCTGAAACTATCCTTAACCGTATTGACTGTTCAGTGCTTGCCATCAAGCCGGATGGTTTTGTAACACCCGTCAGATTAGCAGAGTAATGCTTTATGCAAACACTATACTTGAGTATTGCTATTTTCTTATTGCTGACATTAGTGGCAGGTTTGTGGCGTGTTTTACGAGGACCCAGTTCTGCAGATCGTATGCTTGCCGCTCAATTATTTGGTTCAACGGCAGTTGCCTGTGTATTATTGCTGGCACAGATATTTGATGCTCCAGCGTTGCGTGATGTGGCACTAATTTTTGCATTACTGGCAGCAGTAGCAGCGATTGCTTTTGTGCGACGTACCTGGGTAGCAGGGAAGGATAATAATGCTGATCATTGATATTCTAACTGTTATATTATTACTTGCCGGTGCAGTTTTCTTTCTTGCCGGCACTGTTGGACTCTTGCGATTCCCTGATATTTATACACGTCTGCATGCACTGACAAAGGCTGATAATGCTGGTTTGGGATTAGTCATTGCTGGTCTTGCTTTACAGGTGGAATCCTGGTTTGTCGTTGCTAAGTTATTATTAATCTGGTTGCTGGTCTTACTTGCAAGTGCCAGTGTTGCCCACCTGATTGCTAAGACTGCCCGGCAAAAAGGAATTAAACCATGGACGAAATAAGTTTCCTACTATTACTATTTGATAGTTTGTTGGGATTATCCCTACTATGGTTAGCCTGGCAGGCTTTGTCCAGCCCTGATTTATTTCGGGCTATTGTATTGTTTATTGCATATGGACTGCTAATGGCCTTAGTCTGGATAAGATTAGATGCCGTGGATGTTGCACTGGCAGAAGCAGCGATTGGATCGGGTCTGACAGGTGCTTTGTTGCTGGCAACACTGGCAAGACTTGAAACAAAAAACAGCAATCAATTGTCTGTTAATAAACAACAGGTCATAAATAAAAGTGTAAATAATCCAATACTATTTTGGCTGATACTGATGATACTAATTTTAGTCTTAGTGACAGGTCTCATTTATGCAGTATTAACACTTCCAGAAAATATAGCGGGTTTAGGAGGTATAGTTGCTGAAAATCTTAACATAAGTGGTGTCACTAATCCTGTCACGGCAGTTCTACTCAATTTTCGCAGCTATGATACTTTGCTTGAAATGAGTGTGTTATTGTTAGTTTTGATTGCAGTCTGGTCATTGGGTGGAATTCCTAAACAGCAACAACTATTTCCTGGGCCTGTTTTAAATCTACTGATAAAACTCCTTGTTCCGATACTTATTATTGTTTCAGGTTATTTTTTATGGGCTGGTGCAGATGCACATGGTGGTGCTTTTCAAGCTGGAGCAATCCTTGGAGCTGCAGGTGTTTTATTATTACTGACGGGTTGGCGATTGAGCGGCAGTTTTATGGGACTGGCATTACGTAGTATGCTGATATTGGGCTTAGGTGTTTTTATTGTCACAGGTGTCATATTGATAATATTAGATGGACAATTTTTAGAGTATCCAGTATCACATTCAGGATTACTAATCTTACTGATTGAAGTGGTTGCAACACTCTCTATTGGTATTACACTGGCTGCTTTATTTCTGGGTGGCAGGCCAGTTGACAGGAGGCGTAAATGAGTCATTATTATCTCTATACACTGGTTGGGATTGGACTGTTTAGTCTGGGCTTCTATACTTTGATTGTTCATAAACATTTATTACGAAAAATTCTAGCCATCAATATAATGGGCAGTGGTGTTTTTCTGGTTTTGGTGGCCCTGGCTGGTCGTATACAGGGGGCCTCTTCTGATCCGGTGCCTCAGGCTATGGTGATTACAGGTATCGTAGTGGCTGTATCAGCTACTGCTCTGGCTTTGGCATTATTTGTACGTGTTCGAACTAAAACAGGTGGTGTGGAACTACCTGAACATTCTTTAAGCTAAGCCCATGTTAATAATGATGCATGACTTGCCCTGGATTATCATCATTATCTTACTCCCTTTAACGGGTGCAATATTTAGCTTTTTATTACCACACTGGGTTAAACCATTGGGGATTATATTTGCCCTGAGTATTGTCATTGCTGTACTTGGTCTGGGATTACAGTTATTAGAGCAGGGTGCACAACGCTATGAAATTGGCGGCTGGGGTGCACCACTGGGTATTGATCTTTATGCGGATGGTTTAAGTTTATTACTGTTGATGGTGACAGCTTTATCTTGTCTGGCTATCAGTGTTTATGCCACAGGCTATTTTAGCCGCGCTTATTTTAAGCGTTCCAGAGCAATCTACTTTTGGCCTTTGTGGATGTTTTTATGGGCTGCACTGAATGCTTTATTTCTTTCGGCGGATATTTTTAATCTTTATGTGACTCTGGAATTAATAGGCTTATCATCCGTTGCACTCATAGCACTGGCTGGAGGTATGGATGCTCTGACTGCAGCGATGCGTTACCTGTTTGTCAGCCTGGTTGGTTCATTATTTTATTTATTGGGTGTTGCACTGCTTTATCATAGCTTTGCTAGTCTTGATATCGCTATATTATCACAAAATACTACCTCAACCCCTGCTGTATGGGTAGCGATGGGACTGATGAGTATTGGTTTGTTATTAAAAACAGCATTATTTCCAATGCATTTCTGGTTACCAGCAGCTCATGTCAGTGCGCCAACACCGGTCAGTGCCTTATTATCTGCATTGGTGGTAAAAGCATCATTTTATATTCTGGTGCGTCTATGGCTGGAAGTTTTTCCTATTAGTAATGCTGCACTGGGGAATTTACTGGCTTTATTGGGTTGTATGGCAATTCTCTGGGGAGGTATTCAGGCACTGCGCCAGACACGACTAAAAATGCTGATTGCCTACTCAACTGTGGCACAAATAGGCTATCTCTTTCTGGCTTTTCCATTGGCTAGTGTTATTGCATGGAAAGGTGTATTTTTTCTATTGTTATCCCATGCGATTGCAAAAACTGCCCTGTTTATGGCCGCTGGTAATATATTACATTTTGGTGGACATGACCGCATTGAAAATTTTGATCATGTGGTACAACATCAACCCCTGACTTCAGTTGCTTTTGCATTGGCGGGTGTTAGTATTATAGGACTACCACCCAGTGGTGGTTTTGTCGGTAAATGGTTATTACTGGATGCTGCAATACAGTCATCTCAATGGTGGCTGGTTATTATTATGGTCATCGGCAGCTTATTGGCAGCAGCTTATATATTTAAGGTCATTGGCTATGCCTTTACAAAATCCAGGATGTTGCACCAAACCAGAAAGGTACCTCTGCGCATGGAATGGACCGCCTTACTACTGGCGTTGATGGCAATTTTTTTAGGACTAATTGCTCCCTGGCCTCTGACAGTGATGGATATTGGTTTACCCTTTTCTGAGGCAGCATTACAATGAACTGGAATGCTATTTTACCTTTATTGATTGTACTGAGCTCCTTACTTGTTGCTGTGATTATTTTTATTCTTCCTGAGGAACGAGTGGTTACTCGTATCAGTTTAAATATTGCAGGTGCAGTTTTTAAGCTCATCCTGGTTGGCATCATGATCTGGGGTGTATTTAATGGTCACCATTATGAATTTCGCATACCTTTATTACCTGAGCTGGATTTGGTATTACGTGCTGATGCATTGGCCGTTTTATTTGTCACCCTGTCTACTGTGCTTTGGTTGGTGACGACTGTTTATGCTATTGGGTATTTAGAAGACTCACCTCATCGTAGTCGTTTCTTTGGCTTTTTCAGCCTCTGTGTGACTGCAACAGTCGGCATAGCCCTGGCAGGTAATCTCATTACTTTTTTACTTTTTTATGAATTACTGACTCTAACGACCTATCCTCTTATCGTACACCGTGGTACGGAAGAAGCCAGAAGGGCAGGGCGTACTTATTTAATTTACACTATGACGGGTGGTGCTTTGATATTAATTGGTACTGTTTGGCTTTATGGTATAGCCGGTACACTGGAATTTTCCTATGGTGGATTTATCAGTGATTTAATTGCTGATCATAGAGCTGAACTAATCACTATTTTTGTTTTGTTAATGACAGGACTAGGTGTTAAAGCTGCTTTAGTACCTTTACATGGCTGGCTACCGCAGGCAATGATAGCACCAGCACCCGTCAGTGCATTGCTGCACGCTGTGGCAGTGGTTAAGGCAGGTGCTTTTGGGATAGTAAGAATTGTTGATGATGTTTATGGTGTTAAGGTTGCTGAAAACCTTGGTTTGCTGGAACCTCTTGCAATGCTTGCAGGGGTGACAATTATTTATGGTTCAGTACGTGCCCTGTTTCAGGACGATCTTAAACGTCGACTGGCATTTTCCACCATTAGTCAGGTCTCCTATATTATTCTTGGTATTGCTATCGCAGGTCCCATAGCAACAATGGGCGGACTGGTTCATCTGGTGCATCAGGGTGTTATGAAAATCACTCTTTTTTTCTGTGCAGGTAATCTTGCAGAGACTTTGGGGATTCATAAAATCAGTGAAATGAATGGAGTTGGACAACGAATGCCCTGGACCATGAGCGCATTTACAATTGGGGCCTTCGGCATGATTGGCTTACCGCCACTGGCTGGATTTGTCAGTAAATGGTATTTAGGCTTGGGAGCACTGGATGCTGGACAGGAGTGGGTTATATTGGTGTTGATGGGTAGTAGTGTGCTTAATGCCGCTTATTTTCTGCCTATATTACATGCTGCCTGGTTTAAAACTCCCTCTGGAGACTGGCCTGAGGAACGTTCCTATGGAAAAGTTGAAACTGCCTGGACATTATTATTACCACCTGTCTTCACTGCATTATTGACGCTGGCAATAGGCTTACTGGCATCAGCACCATTTAGCCCATTGCAATGGGCTTACTTTATTACCACTTTGGAATATCTACCATGAATGAAAGCTTGAGTGTATTGTTATTATTCTCAATACCAGGGCTGCCCTTATTGTTGGCAATACCGGTATTACGCTCATATTTTCCTTGGTCAATCTATATCGCCTTGTTGCCAGTACTTATTATTCTTGTGATTGAGCCTCAGCTTATTTCAATTGAAATACCATGGCTATTATTGGGTACAACATTTGCCATTGATGAAATGTCACGAATATTGTTAGTGATGTCTCTTATAGCCTGGAGTATCAGTACTGCTTTTTTGAATAAATCCACCCCTATTTTAAAAAAAGAACGTTTTTCGAGCTACTTTATGCTGACTCTTTCAGGAAATTTGGGTGCTATTATCGCTAATGATCTGATGACATTTTTTATATTTTTAACACTCATGAGTTATAGTTTTTATGCCCTTGTGGTTTCACAAAACAAAGAGCATAGTCAATATTCAGGACGAATTTATCTTAGTTTTATGATTATTGCAGATTTAGTGTTATTTGAAGCATTATTATTTGCAGCACTAGTGACTGATAATTTAGGATTCTCAGTAGTACACTCAATGATAGTACGGTCCTCCTCGGCAGATTTATATTTGATAATGATATTACTTGGCTTTGGAATGAGAGCGGGATTATGGCCATTACATTTTTGGTTAAAGAGAGTGTTTTGCTCATCACAGCCTGCAGTTAAGACACTACTGGGCAGTGTCGTTATTGTGACTGCATTACTTGGTATGCTACGTTGGCTCCCCCTTGGTCAAATCACTGCCTCTGAGATAGGAGTGAGTATTCAAGGTTTGGGTGTAGCATCCATATTAACTGTGATTATTTTTTCACTAATACAAAAACATGGGCAGAGCTTGGCTATGAATTTCATCATTATTAGCGGCGGATTTTATATGATGGTTTTGGGGGTAGGATTAGTTAATCCTGTTTTATGGCAACAATATGAACTATGGGCTTATTATTTCCTTGCCTCTTTTGGGATTGGCTTTGCTGGACTCATCATAGTCAGTGAACATTTGGCTTTAAATAATAATGATTTGTTCATACAAGAAAGTAAGCCAAACTACTTAGGCTCAAAGTTTAAAGCTTATCTGAACTTATTGAGTCACCATTTTAATATGTCCAAAGTAAGCAAATTATTTAGCCAGCTTAATGGCCGTTTACAGAGTCTGTCATCAGGAAAAATCATAGACAATGGTGAGTATTTATTGCAACGCTGGAATATTGCCATTACGTTGTTTTTATTATTGTGGGTATTAGTAGTAGGTATTGTTGTAATGAATGCTTAGTCATTAATTACTGAATTTATTAACTGATTATGAGGAAATAATATGTACTCAGGTAGTTGTCTGTGTAGTGCTATTCAATTTGAAATCGAAGGCCCAATTAGTCATATTGTACATTGCCATTGTTCTCAATGTCGAAAAGCACAAGGGAGTGCTTTTGCAACCAATGGTATTGTTAAATCATGCGATTTTAAAATCCTCTCAGGAGAAGAAAAACTAACTGCTTATGAATCAACTACGGGACAAATAAAATATTTCTGTCAGGTTTGTGGCTCCCCAATAATAAGTAAGACAGAATCAAAGCCTGATCAGGTGCGTATACGATTAGGCACGATTACATCTGATATTACAGAGCGACCTATGGCTCATATATTTATAACATCAAAAGCAAATTGGGAAGAAATTAAAGGGAGTTTACCACAGTATGAGTTTTACGAGCCTGGTCGATGATATGAATTACAGCTATATGATATTGAATAGATAATCACGATGATTTATAAGGGGAGATGTCATTGTGGTGCTGGTGCCCCTGATGGTAAGTCCGATGAAAAATGTGCATTGGCTGGTGTAAATGTGATACAGGAGTTACTGGAGTTTGCCGATTAAAACGCTTAACAAACACTTCAGCAAACTGTCAACACCCTAAAAAGTGTTACTTCGTACAAATTAAATTATAGGAAAAAGTAACTCATTAAAACTTTGATTGTGTGGTAAAATTTAAATAACATGTTAGAAGTGCTCTGTCATGTCAGAGCAGCTTATCTTAGCTCCAGTCTTTTGAACACTTTTTAGGACAAATATGAAAAAAACATTTGCAATGTCTCACCCAAAAATCAAAGTTGCCAGATTATTTGAATCGGTAAAACATGAAGTAAAAAAATATTTAAAAAGAGAACGAAACAAGGAGAGACTTGAAGGTGCTGACTTTTGGGATTTTGATTGTCGATATGGACATACTGAACAAGAAGCCAAAGTCATCCATGTCAAGCAAATAAACCAGTGTATTGATGAAGCAGAACGTTTGAATCTGGATTCATTTTATTTGGAGATTTTGTCAAAACCAGGTTATCGTGCAAAAAATCCAGATATTGGATCTTAGTTAAAATAAATCACCGTATAGCTGTGATTACAAAACACGAGTTGAAAGATTTAAAGTATGTGTTGCGGTGTTCGATTGACTCCACAGTGAATCAGTGCCAATTCATCAAAATAATAAGAATACATTTCCAATACCAGTGAGTATTCCCATTTAATCTGGGATAGCTCTAGATTGAATGTTTTAGGCCTTCCATACAAACTGGTCATAAGCAATTTTGAAAAGCCTTAAATAATCCAAGCAGGAGTTGAATAATGCATGTAAAAACAATTATCTGGAAAAAGCTGTTTTTTCTTTTCGTAGTGCAATTTTTGTCGGCACAAGCTGGACCGACCTTGTGCAGTAATTTTTAAGACTATGTTATGAGATCACCCCGACATAGATGTAATAAGTTCTTAAATGTGACAAATAATTGTAACGCGTTGTTATTTAAAGTATTATTTTTCCATTCACTACGTTAAAAAATCGATATTCACAAGTTAACCCCCATTTAAGTCTTTTAATGTTAGTCCAAAAGGGGACAAAAAAAGAAAACTTGGTATTGGGTACCTGACCCTCGGGTAAAATATAATAGATATTGATTTGAAAGCCACCCCAATAGTTTATTTTATAAAATATTAAACAGCAATCATAATTATAAAAACTTGTGTAACTACAAAAATATAACTACAATGCAAGTATGCAATTTAATTGGGATGACAATAAAAACAAAACTAACCTTGCGAAGCATGGGATTAGTTTTGGTGCAGCATCACTTGTTTTTGACGACCCATGTGCGTTGAGTAAACAGGAGCGATATAAAGATGGAGAAGAACGCTGGCAAACCCTTGGTTTAATTAATGGGGTTGTGGTTCTTCTTGTTGCTCATACTTTTCAAGAACAAGATGAAGTTGAAATAGTCCGTATTATTTCTGCTCGTAAAGCAACCAGGCAAGAGAGAAAATACTATGAACAAAATATCTAAACAGCTACATGATGAAATTAATAATTTAAAAAATCTTCCAGATAGTGATATAGATACTTCTGATATTCCGGGAACAACTGATTGGTCAAATGCTGAAATAGGTAAATTTTATCGTCCTAGAAAAAAACAAGTAACATTACGTCTTGATGCCGATATGCTTGAATGGTTCCGTAAACATGGCAATAAATACCAAACACGTATTAACCAGATATTACGGCATTATATGGATGAACACCAAAAGGCAAGTTAACCCCTCACTGGTGAAATGATACCAGTGCCAAATTATATGAAGCATGACAACCCCAGTTGTTCGTGGATGATTCCAAGAGGATGTAATAAGGGGCGAATTTCTGCACGACCTATTCCAGTAATTCAGGATTAGAATACGGTAAAATCCAATTTACAGAAAGCTGCTATTTACTCACACCATCATGTTGAGTTTTATTAATGTTCTGGTTTATTTATTAAATAACATTAATAAAATAGCGGGCTATGTCAATACGTACTTAGTTCTGGATAAAATGTAGAGTAGATATAAAAAAGCAGAGACTCGTAAGTATCTGCTTTTTCAAAAAATATTGGTAGCGGGGACAAGATTTGAACTTATGATCTTCGGGTTATGAGTGGATGCAAATCTGTATAAAACCTACTGTAATTAGTATGTTAGAAGAAGTTTGAAGTGGTCTCAAGTAGTTTGTAGAAGTTCTAAGTTATTGAAGTTTATTTGATGGTGTGTAGTATTATGTGTACTAAAATGCGAAGGTCGTTTAAATCATTTTAACCACATACCCACAATCCAACAACTAGCCTTTGTGATTTACCTAAAGGTCTCCAGGCTATTAGAGGGGTGTGGATATGATGGATAAGATTAGCAGTTAATAATGTCTATCTCTCTCTTTGAGAGTGGCCTTGTCATCATCAAAGAAGTATCTTAATCTAATTGCAAATGAATCTTCTCCTGATTCAGCTAAGTAATGTAGATTCACAGATATTTTTTTATTAAACAGGTCAGGCAAATATGACACTCCAAAACTATCTATGTCAGTAATATGCTTGTAACTAACAATTTAATTTTTTATTATTTACCATCTTTGAGTAGTATCTTAGGTCTATCAGATTCATCTTTCTCCATCCAATCCTTGTAATATTCTCTTTGTTTAGATTGAATACTATTCATATTTGAAATAGCCCAACTTCTAGATTCTGGAGAAATTTCTACCCATTCACAGCTTTCTATCCAATCATTAAATTCTGATGAGTATAGTTCATCAGAATGAACAGGTTTAAGAGAAAAACGTGCTTTCCATAGACCTAACCTTGGTGTAACAAGTGCGTAATATGTCATATTCTCTTGTAGCTCTGCTGACATAAAATCTGCACTTTCACCAATAACCATAAAAAGATGTTCTCCTGGTTCTACTTGATAAGCTACTTTTTTCTTTGCAGCAACTATTCCTGCCAATATTGCATTATTATCTTTAATTTCAAAAACACTAGATTGTATTGCAAAGCCAAATCCTGATGGTCTCATAAAAACGATTAATGACTTACCTGGTTCTGGAGCCTCGATAACATTCTCAGGTAATACGATGTTCATATTTTTAACTGTACCTGCACAACCTGACATTAATAATACAAACATTACTATTATTAAAGTTTTCATCTGAATCTCTCTTTTTAATTTAATATCAAATAACACTGCTGATTATAATACAACCAGAGATTAACATCTGTCAGCAAAGTCCTACATCATCATATTTATCCAATAAAGCAAATAAATAACTGATAATTGTCACTTGTCCAGTTCACATAAAATCAGTAGTTCTTTAATATTATTGAAAGAACTGTCAATAAGCATCCATCACATCATAGATCGAAGCCAATACCATAAAACTCCGGGATCTGAAAAACTTATCTCTTCCAGGCCGCTCACATAAACAGCAATAAGTGCTGTTTATGTGAGCAGGCTAAAGAAAAAATGGCGATAATAATGTTTTTTGGTAATTTCTGGTTCATTTCTATTCCATTTTAGGTTTAAGAAGAGTCAGTAATTTATCTTTACTCACCTTACTAAACAACTATTATATTTCATTCTTGCCAGGTAGGGATTAAGCCATTATTGGATTATGATTAATTATGCCTAATCAGCTTATATAAGCTAAACATTGTTATTATAAGAGTCATTAGCGTCAAAAGGACAGGTGATGAGGATTGTTCATCGTACCAACGCCACCACTCCAAACCTGTGAACACTAAACAAAAAAAAGATATTGTAATGTGGCGTATAACATCACCACCTAGAATTTTATCTATTTCTTTGTCAAGTAGTCGTCTTGGATTTTGTAAGGGACTACCTTTAATTAGAAAGTTTTTCTTTTTAGGATGGAACATTTCTTCATGATAGGCACACCGTTCACATAAGCTTTTATCATCATACTCTTCATACTTTTT
>JADFVK010000249.1 GCA_015222495.1 Pseudomonadota bacterium | reverse complement strand
TTTTCTGCTAGATTAATAGTATGTCTATTATTTTCAAAGCTAAAAATATAAGTCGCACCTATCAGATGGGTGAGGTTGAAGTCCATGCCCTTCGTGGTATTGATCTGGAACTTTATGAGAAAGAGTTTTCAGTAATTTTGGGTATGTCGGGTAGTGGTAAGTCCACCTTATTAAATATCTTAGGGGGACTGGACTTGCCTTCTTCAGGGCAGGTATTTTATAAAAATTTGGAATTGAGTCATGCAACAGAAAAACAACTCACAGATTATCGACGTCATCATGTCGGCTTTGTTTTCCAATTTTATAATTTAATCCCCAGTCTGACGGCATTAGAAAATATCTCTGTGGTGACTGAAATAGTAAAAAATCCTATGCGGGCAGAAGAGGCTTTGGAATTAGTGGGCTTATCTAAACGAATGAATCACTTCCCTGCACAATTATCTGGAGGTGAACAGCAAAGAGTGGCAATTGCCCGAGCTATAGCAAAAAATCCTGCAGTATTATTATGTGATGAACCTACCGGTGCATTGGATATAGAAACAGGTATTTCAGTATTACAAAGTCTGGCAAATGTTAATCGTGAGTTGGGCACCAGTACAACAATTATTACTCATAATAAAGTAATCTCGTCAATGGCCAATCGGGTGATAGTGCTTAATGATGGGAAAATAAGTAGTATTGAAGAGAATGAGGTGCTTAAGACACCTGGTGAATTGGATTGGTGAGTTTTAACACATTTGTATTAGAGTAAAGAATGAAAACTCTGGATCGTAAATTATTTCGTGAATTATGGATGATTAAGGGACAGGTATTAGCTATTGTTCTGGTCATAGCTTCTGGTTTGTCTACTGTCATTATGTCCTATAGCACCCTAAGTTCTCTGCAGCAAACCCGGGAGCGTTATTATCTGGAATATGGTTTTGCTGATCTCTTTGTATCTTTAAAACGTGCTCCAGTGAGCTTACTTGATCGTATAGAAAAAATAGCGGGAATCTCACAAGCCAACCAGCTTATAAAAGCATCGATACGTATCGAATTAGAGAATTACAACGGTTCTATACAGGGACAACTAGTTTCATTAAATCCCCCTGAAATTAAAAAACGACTAAATCAAATCTATCTCCGTGAGGGACGAATGCCGGAGAAAGGCAATAGTAAAGAAGTGCTGATCAGTGAAGCATTTGCACAGGCTCATCAACTGCATCCCGGTGCTCAGATGATGATGATTGTTAATGGTAAAAAAAGTCAATTAGATATTGTCGGTATTGCACTTTCACCAGAAACTATTTATCAGATAGCTCCGGGAACAATTATTCCGGACTTTTCACGTTATGCCATTGTGTGGATACCGTATAAAGAACTGGAAACTATTTATGATATGAAGTCTGCCTTTAATGAATTGTCAGTTAAATTAATGAATGATGTCAGATCAGAATTAATTATCCAGCAACTGGATCAACTTTTGAAGCCATATGGTGGTCTGGGCACTTATGCCAGAGAACAGCACACTTCACATCATTTTTTGAGTGAAGAGTTTAAACAATTAGAAAATATGGGTAGTAGTTTTTCCATAATTTTTCTGGGGGTATCAGTCTTTTTATTAAATATGGTGCTGGGACGACTGATAGATAGTCAGAGAGATATTATTGCTACCTTAAAGGCATTTGGCTATAGCAATTTATTAATTGTTATACACTATAGTAAGTTAATATTAATTATTACTGCTATCGGTATAGTCCTGGGTGTTATAGCTGGAGTTTTTCTAGGTCATAATCTGGCTAACCTTTATATGGAATATTATCGCCTCCCCTATCTGGATTATAACCTGCAAGACCAAGTGGTTTTTTATAGTTCATTAACGACAATCATTGCCGCATTATCAGGCAGCTGGTTTTCCATTAATAAGGCTCTAAAATTACAACCGGCAGAGGCTATGAGACCGGAAGTACCTATGCAATATAGTATCAGTATTATTGAGCGTCTAGGATTAAAACAATATTTAAGCCCGCCTATGCGAATGATTTTGCGTTATTTTTCCCGCCATCCCATTAAATCTTTTTTAACGGTATTTGGAACCTCTTTTGCAGTGGCCATAATGATTGTTGGAACGTTTTTTATTGATGCTATGGATAATATGATTGAGAGTGAATTTAAACTTTCTCAAAGGGAAGATTTGAATATTGCTTTACTCAATCCTACTAGTAAGAAAGTTCTTTATGAGCTGGCTAATATATCTGGTGTAATGCACGTGGAGGCTTATCGTGTGGCAGCGGTAAAAATACTGGCGGGATCAAAAAACTTTCGTACTAGTATTTATGGTTATGAAAAGACAGATTATAAAAAAGACGGTTATGATGATAATAGAGTATTACATCGTTTATTAGACATTCAAAATCAGCCAATTCGTATCCCCGAAAAGGGGATATTGTTGAGTAGTTTTCTGGCTGAAAAGTTATCTGTAAAAACAGGTGATTGGATTATGATAGAATTTTTACAGGATAAACGAACACAAAAGACAGTGCAGATAGTTGGATTAAGCAATCAATATATTGGATTATCAGCTTATATGGATATTGGACAATTAAATGATTTGATGGAAGAAGGAGATTTAATCTCAGGTGCCTATTTATCAATTGAAAATGGTTCATTGCAAAAAACTCAGATGCTATTAAATCAATTACCACAAATTGCAGCCATTAATGAAAAAAATACCACAATAGAAAGCTTTAAAAAAACCATAGGAGAGTTTATGCTGATTTATATCAGCTTTGTCAGCGCCCTATCCCTTGCTATTGCCTTTGGCGTCATTTATAACAATGCCAGAATTACTTTGTCAGAACGCAGTCGTGAACTGGCTAGTTTGAGAGTGCTTGGATATACTAAGGAGGAAGTAGCCAATATCTTATTGGGGGAACTAGCACTGATGACCGTGTTGGCAATTCCTTTGGGTTTATTGATGGGCTATTGGATGAGTTATGCCTTTATTATGGATATTCAACAGGAGTTGTTTCGTATTCCACTGGTGATTAATTTATCAACTTATGCTCTTGCCATTGTTGTGGTTTGTAGTTCAGCTATTATATCCGGGCTAATTGTCCGTCATAAACTCAATCAGATTAATCTGGTTAATGTATTAAAAATAAAGGAGTAATGAGCAATGATGAAGTGGCTTATTTTTCTACTATTAGGTGGTTTGATTTTTATAACATTACAAACTCCGGCTGTTATGGTTGAGAAAACTCAGGCAAGTTATGCTGCCATGAAAGTCACTGCAGAAGAAGAAGGAAAAACCAGAGTCATTGATCGTTTTTCTATTACTGCTCCTATTGATGCCTATATGAAACGTATTGATTTATCTGCCGGTGATACGGTGAAAAAAGGACAAACTATAATAGTATTAGAGCCAGTCCCCTCCTCTGTTCTTGACCCCAGTAGTCGTAGTCAGGCTGAAGCAGTATTGGGAGCCAGCCAGGAAATGGAAAATATTATTGAAGAAATTAGTGAAGCAGCCAAAGCTGAATTAGATTTAGCCAATATTAGTTACACACGAGCAGATGAATTACATAAGAAAAAACATATAGCAGAACATGAACTGGATGTGACTAAGGCGAATAAAAGGCGAGCAGAAGCAATTTATAGAGCTTCACAATTTGGCTGGGTATTTTCTAAATATTTAACACAGATGTCTCATTCTGCTCTGGATTATGAAAATGTACGTCATACAGATCAGGATAGCAGAATTTTTAAAATTAGTAGCACAACCACAGGTAAGGTTTTAAATCTGGCAGATAAAAGTGAACGGCTTGTTAAAGCCGGTGAGTTATTAATGGAAGTAGGTGATGTTAAACAGCTGGAAGTTGAAGTGGAAGTGCTCTCTAAAATTGCCGTTAAACTCAGACCAGATATGCCAGTTGAATTACATGACTGGGGTGGTGAACAGTTTTTACAGGGAAAAATAAAAACAATTGAATCTTCAGGTTTTATGAAAGTTTCAGCCTTAGGTGTTGAAGAACAAAGAGTTAAAGTGATAGTGAGTATTCACCTGCATTCTGGTCTCCCCCCTCATAAAATAGGAGATGGATTCCGTATAGAGGCACGATTTATACTATGGCAGGCTGATAAGGTTTTACAAATTCCTAATAGTGCCTTATTTATTGATAAGCTCACGGAAAATAAAAAACAGTGGTCAGTCTATGTGATTGATGATGGAAGGCTAAAGAAACGAGCAGTAAAAATAGGACATAAAAATAACCTGATGGCAGAAGTGCTGGAAGGTCTTGTTGAAAATGAAGTATTGGTGAGTTATCTGTCTAATGATTTAGAAGAGGATCTCAAGGTCGAGATTAGGTAGAAACATTGTAACTATTCAACGTATGGACTAACAATTACCAGTTAAGCCTTATGCTCGCTTATTTTTAGTACTTAGAAAACTCACTACGTTCAGACAGTTCTAAGTATTAAAAACAAGCAACCATAAGACTTTTGTTAATTTAGAAAGAGTAGTTACAAAATATTTTTACTTTGTAATGAATATGGTTATTATTTTATGAATTTAAATATAATAAATGAAACTCTGATTGAGTATAAATTCTCAAATAATATTTCTTTAGAAATTAGTAAAGAGGTATTAAAAATATATCATTATTTAATTGAGAATTTAGATTATCAAAAACTTGGTTTAATTAAGATTACACCCAGTTTTAATGCTATAGCAATTTCTTTTAAAAGTGTTAGTCCCCTGTTTACAGATCCTGATTATCTAAGAAGTGAAATCTTATTGGCTAGAAAATTACCGGCTGAAATAAATAATAAAATTCATAGCATAGAAATTATCTATAATGGTTTAGATCTAGATGATGTTTGTCAGTCACTACTATTATCTAAGCAAGAATTTATTAATCTCCATCAAAATAAAACCTATACCATTGCAATGCTCGGTTTTAAAGGAAATTTTCCCTATCTGCTGGGCCTGGATAAAAACTTAATACTGCCAAGAAGAGCAAGTCCCAGAAACCTGGTTAAAAAGGGATCTGTCGCTATTGGCTCTGAGCAATGTGGAATTTATGCTGAGGATTCTCCCGGGGG
>JADFVK010000248.1 GCA_015222495.1 Pseudomonadota bacterium | reverse complement strand
TTAAAGGTAAAGCATACTACCGTAAAGGTAAAACCTATGAGAGTCTCCCCAGCAGAGCTGGGGGTTTACCTATCGATTAATTACTGGATGAGTCACAGAGTAGTTTGCTTTTTCCAGTTCTATAAAACTAAACGGCTGACTAAGATTTTGTGAATAGACATCATTGTAATCTGCAAATAACTGCAGCATCATCATAGTGCCCGCCTCATGAAACAAGCCTGCAATATAGGCATCTTCTTCTGATAAGTCTTCAGTATTTTTGGCAATTAATTGTGCTGCCACTCCGACACAATGTGAATATTCAGAAATTGCTTCAAATCCCGGCAAAGATCTTTCCAGAGCATAACGTAATGCACCTGCAATCACCTGTGTCTTTAAACGTGGTAAACCCAGTAAGTTAGCAGCATGGTCAACAGATTTAACTTTATTTCTTAAGCCATAGGCAGGAGAATTAATAATTTGTAAGATTTTACCTGATAAAGCTATATCTTCATTGATCTGTGCAATAATTTTCTTTTTATCCGGCTCTGACTGAGCTAGCTCATTAGATATGCTTAATAACAATGCAGGAGGTGAAGGTACCTGTAAGCCCTTAATATGAGCAATTGCATTTTTAACTTCTGCTGGATCTGCAACCAAATTTGACATTAATTTTCCTGAAAATATGTATTTTTTTACTGTGCATTGTAGCATTAGCTGTACTGACTTTTGAATCATTTATTTGCATTTGGTATAAATAAAATATGTAGGGATGGGTAATAATGAATTTGCAGGGGAAATTTGGTTCATAACAAAATTGAAATTATCAACTTTATAATGAACCAATATATAAACTTTGAGGAATAATTAAGATCTATTTATCATCAATAATAGAATTCCAGATTAAGCGCATTGACATTTCAAAATACTCTTCTAATTCATAAGTTTTTGGCCTGACTAGTTGCTTAGTGAAATTTAGTGTCTGTCCTGGGACCTTATAAAATTCCTGCAATTTAGCCCAACAGGCATCATTTAGTTCTTCATTTGTTACAATCTGGCTCACTAAAGATATTTCCTTAGCTTCCTGAGCAGAAAGGCTTTTCCCGGACATTAATATTTCTGTCGCTTTGGTTGTTCCTAATTGACGTTTTAGAAAGAATGGTACTGCACCCATTGGGGTAATGCCTATTTCCAGACCAGGAAATTCAACACGCATATCATCGGTAGCAATACGATAATCACAGGGTAGAAAATAACCAAAAGAATCAATAGCGACTTTGCCTTTAATTCCAATAACTATTGGCTTGGAAAAATCATTCAGGGCTAAAGTAATACGCTTGATAGAATTACCATAGCGAGTGACTCCCATTTCTTTTTTGACATAGCCAGATTCTTTCTGAATAGCCTGAATAAAGCTCTTTAATTCATCTACTCGTTCAAACTCAGCATCATGTTGTATTAAAACACCTTTAATTTCAGGAGTCATTTCAATTGAGTTGATACAATCCAATAAATCATGCACATGAGAAACATCATTGGCAAGTTTGTAAGACTCTTCTTTTAGACAAATAACCGCTGTTTGAACCTTGAATGCACAGGAAAAAACATCACTCATATAATTACTAAAATCTTTCATGTTTATTATCCACTTTTATGTTGAATATTGTCTCTTGAGGTTTATTTGGCTACCATTCTGAGCTTTCAATTTCCAAATACATACTATTGATATGCTTACCAAAATTTGTATCAAAACCGGCCCAGTTTTTGTAATGGTCAAATTGTCCAATCACTTTTTCTTTAATTTCAAAATCTTCTAATTCATCTTCAAATCCAGCTTTAACCACTGTTTGCACTTGTATTAAATAATCAAGAAAAGGCTTTATTGCTGTATCACTTTGACCTGATTTTCCATGACCCGGGACATAGACTGTCATATTCAAATCAGTTGAATAGTTAAGAACTTCAATATTGCCTAACATGCTTGAACTACCATCAAAACGTCCCATACGTTCGTAAAAACTATTATCACCAAGAAATAGAGTTTTACTATCAATATGTTCAATCATGATATCAGTATTAGTATGGGCAGGCACCATGGAGTGAATTCGAAAATGTTGTCCGTCTACAGCAATACTTTCACTATGGTTAATGGCAAAATCAGGTGCAACAATCTTAGTGCCCTTTGTTTTTCCCTCTGTCATACGCAGCATACTATCAAGCCAGGTCAGTCCTTCATCACCATTGGCTTGTGTAATCATATCAGGATGACCATATATTTTTACTTGTGGATATTTTTCTTTAATCGCCTGATTGGCCAGCCAATGATCGCCATGAATATGAGTATTAAAAACTGCCAGTACAGGCTTATCTGATATCTTCTCTATTTCCTTTAATACTTCCTTTCCTACCGGATAAGAGCTGCCCGGATCAACAATAATCAATCCCTTATCAGAAACAATCAGACCCGGGTTATTCATAAATCCATCATTTTCTTTATTTGGCTCATCTAAAGGCCCATGCATAACATATACATTGGCATTAATTTTTTCAAATTGATACGTCCCTGCCTTACCTAAATCCCATGCATAAAGATTAGTGGAGAATAAGAATAGAACAGCTGATAGGAAAAAAGAATGCAATATTTTATTTTTGAACAACATAATGTAAGCAGAGCCCCTTTGTAAATTTTACTAGTATTTTTATTATCTGCTAAAGATACACTATTTATTAAAAAAAACAATCAAATATTCAGCTTCATAAAGAATATAATCTTCATAAATAGAGAGCTGGACTTGAATTATGTATGCATCGTAACGATTATTTATAAGATTACAATAAAAATTGAAAAAACATGAAGCCATTTAAAAACCTTTTTATAAAAACAAAGTCATTAATACTGATGCTCAGTATTTCATCATTACTGTGTTCTATTATATTACTCAATACAAGTATAGCTTCTACCAATGAACTACAAAATTCTCACGCAAAAGCGTACTTTGCCGGTGGATGTTTCTGGTGTGTTGAATCGAATTATGAAAAAGTCCATGGTGTGATTGAGGTCATTGCCGGTTATATGGGAGGAAATGTTAAAAATCCAACGTATAAGCAGGTATCATCCGGGACAACTGGCCATGTTGAAGCTGTTGAAATAATTTATGATGCAGATAAAATCAGCTATAGTGAATTACTTAATGAACTCTGGCATCTAATTGATCCCACTGATGCCGATGGCTCTTTTGTTGATCGTGGTAAGCATTATCGTTCTGTTATTTATTATCAAAATAAACAAGAAAAAAATCTGGCCGGGCAGTCTATTAAAGCATTAGTACTATCAGGCCGTTATACTAAGCCTATAGTTACAGAAGTCACCCCTTTTGATGTTTTTTATAAGGCCGAAGAATACCACCAGGATTATCATAAGAAAAATCCCTTACGCTATAAGTATTATCGTTATCGCTCCGGACGTGATCAATACCTCGAAGAAACCTGGGGAGATGAATTACATAAACGTCAAAAAAAGCAGAATTCCAATAACCAATCTGAACATACGCAAACATCGGCCCAAACCTCAGGAAAACCTTTTATGAAACCTAATGATGATGAATTAAAAAAACAGCTCACTGATTTACAATATGATGTTACCCAAAAAGAAGGTACTGAACGAGCTTTTCAAAATGAATATTGGGATAATAAAAAAGCGGGAATTTATGTCGATATTGTCTCAGGAGAAGCCTTATTTAGTTCTACAGACAAATATGATTCAAAAACTGGCTGGCCAAGTTTTATTCGCCCAATTAGTGACTCATCTCTGACAGAGAAAGAAGATAAGCATTTATTATATAGCCGTACAGAAGTACGCAGTAAAAATGCAGATTCTCATTTAGGTCATGTTTTTCCTGATGGCCCCAAGCCCACAGGATTAAGATATTGTATTAATTCAGCATCTCTTAAATTTATTCCCGAAACTCAATTATCTGAACAGGGCTATGAAAAATATAGCTCTTTATTTAAAAAATAGGACAAACAATGATACCACAACATCGTTTAAAAACACTGGCACTAGCCTGTTTATTCACCCTACCGACTTTAGCATCAGCTCAGCCTGAAAGCATAAAGGAAAAAGCTTCTTATGCCTTAGGTATTGATATAGCTACCTCTTTCACTAAACAAGGCATTGATCTTGATATTAAAAATGTTATTGATGGAATCAAAGATGGTTTAAGTGGAAAAGAAACAGCCATAAGTAAGTCAGAGATGGCTGCTGCATTGAGTGAATTTAAAAAACAATTAATCGCACAACAGCAACAGATTCAAGATAAGCAGTCTTCTGGAAATCAAAAAGCCGGAGCAGACTTTTTAGCAGCGAATAAAATCAAAGAAGGTGTAATTACCCTAAAAAGTGGCCTACAGTATAAAGTCATCAAAAGTGGTACAGGTGCAATTCCTAAAGCAACTGATAAGGTAACCACTCATTATCGTGGCACTCTGATTGACGGTACGGAGTTTGATAGTTCTTATTCACGTAATAAGCCTACAACTTTTCCTGTTAATGGCGTTATCTCCGGCTGGACTGAAGCATTACAATTAATGCATGTAGGTGATAAATGGCAATTATTTATTCCAGCAAATCTTGCATATGGAAAACGTGCCGTGGGTGATAAGATTATGGCTAATTCAACATTGATTTTTGAAATTGAGTTATTGAAGATTAACTAATTATTAGGGGCGAAAGGGCAAAAGTGTCCCTCCCAACCTCCCTACTTTTAGTTAGGGCGAAGGTTAGGAGGGGGTAAATTTTCGGAGCCTGACTTATCCACAAAATCATCTCGACTTTGCTTAGCCCTTTGAAAAACTTGCTTTAAAAACTCACCATCCCCTTTTTCTAAAGCACTTTTTACTTGCTTAAGATCCCCCATAAAATGCTCCAAATGCTCTAATAAAGCATCCTTATTCGCTAGACAAATATCCTGCCACATAGAAGGGTCACTGGAAGCAATACGGGTAAAATCCCTAAAACCACCCGCAGCATTTTCAAATATTTCCTGTTTTTCATCCAAAGTCGTTAAAGTATTTACCAGGGAAAATGCTAATAAATGAGGTAAGTGGCTAGTGGCAGCAAGAACCTGATCATGATGCTTTGCTTCCATGATAAGCACATCCGCTCCTACTGCTTTCCACAAATCACTGACCCACTTTACTGCTTCTGGGTTAGTATAATTTGAGGGTGTTAAAATAACTCGGTGATTCTGATACAAAGTAGCAAAAGAAGCTTCTACACCACTATTTTCTGTACCTGCAATCGGATGACCTGCGACAAAATTTTCGGGAGCTTTATCAAAAACTATTTCAGCAGCCTGAATAACATTTACTTTAGTACTACCGGCATCGGTAATAATAGCATCAGCTTTGATATGATCTTTTATTTCACTGAGGATTTTTTGAATACTGCCCACTGGTGTGGCAATAAAAATTAAATCAGCATCTTTTACGACGTCTTTGATATCAAGTGAATAATCATCAATAACATCTAGCTGGACAGCTGTTTTAAGATTGCTTTCATTTCGTCCATAGCCACTAATATGCTGAACCATATCAGCACTACGCATAGCTCTGGCAAAGGAACCTCCAATAAGGCCTACACCAATAATCGCTAAATGTTTAATACTCTGTCCAGGCTGTAGACTCATGACTCTAATATTTTTTGCAAAGCAGTCAATGCGCGTTGATTTTCATCCATGGTACCAATGGATATTCTTAGATATTCAGACATTTGATAGTTTGCAACGGGACGAGTAATAACACCTTCATGTAGTAACTTTTCATAAATATCAGCACTATTGCTTCCCACTTTAACACAAATAAAATTACCGGCAGAGGGAATATAATCAAGCTTTAATTGCTTAAATCTATTACAGAGCATAGACATCCCCTGCCAGTTTAATTCAGCACTTTGTACAATATGTTCCTGATCATCTAATGCAATAGTCGCCGCTTCTAATGCCAGTGAGTTATTATTAAATGGCTGACGTACACGATTTAATAAATCAGCTATATTAATAGAAGAAACAGAATAACCCACTCTAAAACTTGCCAGACCATAGGCTTTTGAAAAAGTACGAGTCACTACAAGATTTTCAAACTGCTTTAAAGCAGGCAACATAGAATGATAATTTTTTGTAATGCCTGAACTGGCAATAGAGTCCGGATGTGAAGCATATTCCTCATAGGCTTCATCTATAACGACTACAATATGTTCAGGAACCTGTTGCAAAAATTGCTGTAAGTTCTGTTTGTTCAAACAAGTCCCTGTGGGATTATTTGGATTAGCAATAAAAATTAATTTAGTTTTCTCTGTGATAGCAGACAACATTGCTTTTAGATCATGCCCCCAGTCTTTTGCCTGAGTAATAACAGCTGTTGCTCCAACAGCCTGGGTGGCAATTGGATAAACTGCAAAGGCATATTGTGAAAAAATTACTTCATCACCGACGCCAGCAAAAGTTCTGGCCAAAATATCCAACACATCATTTGAGCCATTGCCTAAAGTAATTTGATTTACCGAATCCAAATTTAGCTTTTCAACTAGTTTATTTTTTAAAATAAAGCCATTACCATCTGGATAACGTGAAAGCTGTAGAGGGCTATTTAAAAAATTTTTTAAATGAGCAACGACTTTAGAACTGGGTCCCAAAGGGTTTTCATTAGAAGCCAATTTAACAATATTGCTGATACCATATTCACGCTCCAGTTCATCCACTGGCTTACCAGGAATATAGGGACTTAAGTTAGCAACACCTTTAACTGGTTCAGGTGATAAAGACATTACAATACGGCCTTTGGATAGGAACCAAGAATTTTCATTAGACTGGATTTATTATTTATTTCTTCCAGTGCCTTAGCCACTTCAGGATTAGAAATATGCCCATCTATATCTATAAAAAACACATATTGCCATAAACCACTTTTTGATGGTCTAGACTCAATTCTGGTCATGGATAAATTATTTTCTGCCAGAGGTTTCAATAAATTAAATAATGCACCGGATTCATTAGCTGAAATCAGCATCAATGATGTTTTATTTAGCTCAGAGCTGTCATCAGAGCTATCAATTGCAGCTCTAGTCTCGTCAACATCCTGCTTTCCTAAAATAATAAAGCGAGTAGTGTTATCTGCTTGATCTTCAATCTTATTAGCTAATAAGTTAAGTTGGTAAATTGCAGCGACCGAATCACTGGCAATTGCTCCCGCTCCTTTTTCCAAAGAAGCCAGTCTAGATGCCTCTGCATTACTATTCACTGCAATACGCTCGGCATTGGGTAGGTTTTGATCTAACCAGGATCGACATTGTGCCAAAGATTGCTGATGAGAATAAACCTTTGTAATAGCCCGAAGCTTATCTTCCTGACTCATTAAATAGTGATGGATACGTAGCGATACTTCGCCACAGATTTTTAAGGGCGAGTCAACCAACATATCAAGAGTATGAGTGATCACACCCTCAGTGGAGTTTTCGACAGGCACCACTCCATAATCACAATTATCTGTTTCTACATCTCGAAATACATCAGTAATGGTAGAACATGGGATGGTATTAACAGAATGGCCAAAATGTTTTAAAGAAGCCGTTTGCGTAAAAGTGCCTTCAGGTCCAAGAAAAGCAATTTTCATGGGTTGCTCTAAGGCCAGGCAGGCAGACATAATCTCACGAAACAAACGTGCCATTTCCTGAGCATCCAGAGGCCCCTGATTACGATCCATCACTGTACGTAATACTTCTGCCTCACGTTCAGGACGGTAAAATAAAACTTCTTCACCTTCAGCAGCTTCAGTCAGCTTAACCTCAGCAACCTGTTGTGCCAGTTGGGCACGCTGGTTTAATTTGTCCTGAAGTTCCTGATCAAGAAGATCTATTTTTTCACGTATTTGTTGTAAGTTTTTACTCAAAACAACCTCTATTAACTATGATAAAACCCTAACAGCCAAAACACCTTCAATAGCTGATAATGTCTCAATCACCTGTTCAGCAACCGGAGCATTGACATCCACTATAGTATAAGCCAAATCATTTTTAGATTTATTAACCATGTCAGAGATATTTAAACCAGCATCTGCCAATATTGATGAAATCTGACCCAACATATTTGGGACATTGGAATTAGCAATAGTAATTCGATGACCGCCTTCTGGTTTAGGCATTTTAATTTCAGGGAAATTCACTGATAATTTTATATTTCCATTTTCAAGATAGTCACGAACATTTTCAGCGACTATAACTGCACAATTATCTTCTGCATCCTGAGTCGAAGCACCCAAATGAGGTAATGTCACCACATTAGGTACATCTTTTAAGGTATTATTAGCAAAGTCATTTACATAGCCATATAAATTCCCAGCAGTTAAAGCTTCAGCCATTGCTATGTCGTCAATAATACCGCCACGAGCAAAGTTTAATACTGTCGCATTTTTCTTCATTAACTTAATACGATCAGCATTCAGCATATTTCTGGTCGCATCAATCAAGGGTACATGGAAACTAATAAAGTCAACTTCAGGTAACATCGCATCAAAACTGGCTGCCTGTTTCACACTGGATGATAACATCCAGGCACCTTCAACCGTCAATCCGGGATCATAACCAATCACATTCATGCCCAAATCTTCAGCCACTTGTGCCACAGCACGACCAATAGCTCCTAAACCGACCACACCTATAGTTTTACCCGGCAGTTCAAAACCACCAAAGTTTTTCTTACCAGCTTCAACTGCCTTAGAAATCACTTCATCTGTACCTTCCTGATTCTTCGCAAATTCCCAGGCAGGGCCAATATGACGTGCTGACATTAACATACCGGCAACCACTAATTCTTTAACTGCATTGGCATTTGCACCCGGAGCATTAAAAACAGGAATGCCCTTCTTACTCATTTTATCAACAGGAATATTATTAACCCCTGTTCCTGCACGACCAACAGCCTTTAGACTCTGTGGAATTTCCATATCATGCATTTTAAAAGAACGCAGCAAAATGCCATCCGGATGTTGAATTTCAGAAGCAACTTCATAAGTTTCTCTGGGAAACTTTTCCAGACCTGCTACTGCAATATTATTTAATGTTAAGATTTTATTCATAATGATATCCATTCAGTTTAGGCATTTGCTTTAGCAAATTCATTCATATATTCAACCAGCGTATCAATACCTTCTTGCGGCATTGCATTATATATACTGGCACGCATACCACCCACTGAACGATGTCCTTTAAGTGTAGCTAAACCTTTTTTCGCTGCACCTTCAAGAAAAGCTGCATCTAAATCAGCTGACTTTAAAGTAAAGGGTACATTCATCCATGAACGATAACGTGTCTCCACAGGATTGGCATAAAAATCACTGCCATCAATCGCTGCATAAAGTTTAGCTGCTTTATCTTGATTAAACTGTCCCATGCCTTGCAATCCACCCTTATCCAATACCCATTGGAAAACTAATCCGGCAAGATACCAGCTATAAGTTGGCGGTGTATTGTACATAGAATCAGCATCAGCATGAGTTTTATAGTTCAACATAGCTGGAGTATTTTCTGCTGCATGACCAATTAGATCTTCGCGGATAATTACCAGAGTTAAACCCGCTGGTCCCACATTTTTTTGAGCTCCGGCATAGATCATTCCATATTTTGATACATCAATTGGACGTGACAAAATAGTAGAGGACATGTCCGCAATTAATGGTACATCACCAGTATCAGGAATATAGTCAAATTCTACACCACCGATAGTTTCATTGGGTGTATAGTGAACATAGGCTGCATCTGGATTGAGTTTCCAGGTGGAAAATTCAGGAATAGTGGTAAAGCCTGAGTCTTCAGATGTGGCAACGACATTCACATCACAAAAACGCTTGGCTTCAGCAATTGCTTTTTTTGACCACATACCCGTATTGACATAATCAGCAGTAGTCTTATCACCTAATAAATTAAGCGGAATCGCACCAAACTGACTACTGGCACCACCCTGTAAAAATAATACTTTATAGTTCTCAGGAATAGACATCAAAGTTCTTAAATCTGCTTCAGCCTTAGCTGCAATAGACATAAAAGCCTTACCACGGTGAGACATCTCCATCACAGACATCCCTTCACCATTCCAGTCCAACATTTCTTCACTGGCTTTTTTGATCACATCTTCGGGTAACATCGCTGGACCCGCACTGAAATTGAAAACTCTTGACATTGTTTATCCTTGAAATAAAAAGTTAAATAATAATAAGTTTTGTTGGGTGTATTATAACCCACGATAAATATAGTTTTAGAGCAAAAAAACAGAAAATAGTTTAGTCTTTAGTCTTTTTAAAATGTGTAAGAAAATAACACTGTGAGTGCTGGGGAGTCTGGTTCATCTTTATGAGGTCTATGAGCCATGGATGGCGAATCGAAGCCTACATGGACGTATTTACGGCGTCCTCATAAATATGAATCTGACTCCCAAGTACGGATTAGACAGTACCATATTTAGTTAATCTTCAGGCTGTTCTTGATCTAGTGACTCATTACCTACGGATGACTTTTCACTTTCTTCTTCCAAAAGTTCTTCATCATCCGTCTCAGTTTCACAAACTCGGGCAATCTGTACTAATTTTTCATCCTTGGTCAGGCGAATTAATCTGACACCCTGGGTATTTCTGCCTACCACTGAAATTTCCGTCGAACGTGTTCTGACGATAGTTCCACCATCAGTAATTAGCATAATTTCACTGTTTTCATCTAATAAACAAGCACCAACCGCTGAACCATTTCTTTCAGAGTTTTTAATCGCTAAAACACCCTTACCACCACGTCCTTTTGCAGGGTATTCTAAAATCTTAGTTCGCTTACCATAACCATTTTCAGTAGCCGTGAGGACATAACGGTCATCACATTCTGGTGGTACAACAATTAATGAATGAACATGATGCCCTTCAGGTAATCTCATACCACGAACACCGGTAGAAACACGTCCTACAGAACGTACAGTAGATTCATTGAAACGTACCGCCTTGCCTTCTGAGCTGAATAACATGATATCCTGCTGACCATCTGTTAACTGTACATCGATTAATTTATCACCTTCCTGTAAATTAATCGCACGGATACCATTCACTCTGGGTCGTGAATAATCTAGTAATGGTGTTTTCTTGGCCGTACCATTTGCGGTGGCCTGCAGAATAAACTGACCATCAAGGAATTCTTTAATCGGTAGCAGAGCATTAACCTTCTCACCTTCCGCTAAAGGCAGGATATTAATAATGGGACGACCTCTGGAACCACGACTGGCCAAAGGTAGCTCATAAACTTTCTTCCAGTAAACCTGTCCTAAATTAGTAAAACATAAAAGCATATCATGGCTGGATGCAACGAAAAGCTTATCAATAAAATCTTCTTCTTTCATAGAAGTGGCTGACTTACCACGACCACCACGGCGTTGTGCTGCATAATCAGATAAAGGCTGTGTTTTGACATAACCTTCATAGGATAAAGTCACCACACGTTCTTCTTCCGCAATCATATCTTCATAGTTCAGATCGTCCATTGACTCTCTGATTTCAGTACGACGCTCATCACCATACTGACTTAAAATAGCCTCTAACTCTTCTCGAATCACACCCATCAGGACTTCCTGACTACCAAGTATTGTTAAGAACCATTTAATTTGTTCAATAATCTCTTTATATTCATCAACAATTTTATCTATTTCAAGACCGGTTAGACGATGTAGACGTAATTCAAGAATTGCCTGGGCCTGCACCGGTGATAAGTGATAACCATCATCAAATAAACCATATTGTTCTTCTAGGCCATCTGGACGAGATTGCTCTCCCCCACCTGATAATAATTCCTTAACCAGACCCGGTTCCCAACTCTTATCAAGCAGTTTAACTTTTGCTTCCGCGGGATTCGCAGATTCTTTAATCAGTTTAATCAGAGGGTCGATATTAGCCAGTGCAACTGCCTGACCTTCTAAAATATGTGCACGGGCACGAGCTTTTTTTAATTCAAAGACAGTACGTCGATTAACCACTTCACGACGATGACGAATAAATTGTTCAATCAATTCTTTTAAATTGAAAATTTTAGGCTGTCCATCTACCAAGGCAACAATATTAATGCCAAAAACATTCTGCATAGCAGTATGTTTATAGAGGTTGTTAATTAAAACATCAGCCTGTTCACCACGTTTTACTTCAATAACCATACGCATGCCATCTTTATCAGACTCATCACGCAGTTCAGAAATACCTTCGATTTTCTTTTCTTTAACTAGCTCGGCGATACGTTCTAATAATCGAGCCTTATTTACCTGATAGGGTAATTCAGTGACCACTATACGTTCCCGGCCACTGGACATTTCTTCAATTTCAGTTCTGGCTCTTATTTTTATGCGACCACGCCCGGTGTGATAAGCCTCATGGATACCACTTGAACCATTAATAATGGCAGCGGTCGGGAAATCAGGTCCGGGAATAATTTCTATGAGTTCTGGAATAGTAATATCAGGATTATCAATATAAGCCAGACATCCCGTTACGACTTCATTAATATTATGAGGTGGAATGTTGGTAGCCATACCTACTGCAATACCGGAAGAACCATTAATCAGTAGATTAGGTATCTTGGTGGGTAGAACATTGGGTTCATGTTCAGATTCATCATAGTTAGGGGTAAAATCAACTGTTTCTTTATCAATATCAGCCAGAAGCTCGTGGGATATTTTCGCCATACGCACTTCGGTATAACGCATGGCTGCAGGAGAGTCTCCATCAACAGAACCAAAGTTACCCTGCCCGTCGACTAACATATAACGCAGAGAAAAATTCTGAGCCATACGAACAATCGTATCATAAACGGCCGTATCACCATGAGGGTGATATTTACCTAAAACCTCACCGACAATACGAGCAGATTTTTTATATGGTTTATTGAAATCCATACCTGCTTCATGCATGGCATAAATAACACGTCTATGTACCGGTTTGAGACCATCACGCACATCAGGAAGAGCCCTTCCCACAATGACGCTCATAGCATAATCCATATAGGACTGCTTCATTTCCTCTTCTATATTTACGTGGAGGAGTTCTTTTGCAAAATCTGACATATTTGAGGCTATTTATCCATTAGAAAAAACTGAGATATTTTAGCATAGATACATGGTCGTTTGTAATGTATTTGGCAATAAACATTAATTAATCATCAGAGCTTTAATTTTATCTGCATTAGGCTGCAAAACTACCCCTTTTTCCGTCACAATGGCATCCACTAATGCTGCCGGCGTCACATCAAAAGCAGGGTTTCTGGCCTGTGCACCTGTAGCTGCCACTTTATTTTGAGCAAAATTCAAAACTTCAGAAGCAGCACGCTCTTCAATCGGGATTGCATCTCCATCAGGGATATTCATATCAATAGTTGTAGTCGGTGCAGCCACCATAAATTTAATACCATGATATCGAGCCAGTACCGCCAGAGCATAGGTGCCGATTTTATTAGCTACATCACCATTAGAAGCAATCCGATCAGAACCTACTATAATCCACTTAATGGGATTATCTGTTTTTTGTGAGATTTTAATCATATGCGCAGCAGCTCCTTCAACCAGTAATGACACAGGAATATCATCCTGCACCATTTCCCATGCTGTTAAACGAGCTCCTTGTAACCAGGGACGTGTTTCATCTGCATAAACCATAGAAATTTTATCTTTGGAAAAAGCACTGCGAATTACACCTAATGCCGTCCCATAACCACCTGTCGCTAAAGCTCCGGCATTACAATGAGTTAATACAGCACATTTATCATTGATTAACTCTGCACCCAAAGCACCTATTTTAACATTGGCTGCAATATCATCCTCATGTACCTGTTTAGCAATTGATAATAAAGTGGCTATGGGATCGGCTACATTTAAACCCTTAATCACTTCACGCATCATATCAATCGCCCAAAATAAATTAACTGCCGTTGGACGGGATTGTGCCAGGCAATCTAAATCAGCTTCAATATCCTCTTTCCAGCTCTGTGGATTATCAGCAAAACGTTTTCGAGCAGCAATAACAATACCATAGGCAGCGGTAATACCTATGGCCGGAGCTCCCCGCACCACCATATCAGTGATTGCCAGTGCCACCGACTCAACATCCGTTAAAGTGATATAAGTATGTTCTGCAGGCAGGATTCTTTGATCCAGTAAGTCTAAATTATCATCTTTCCAGATAATCGGTTTAATAGAATCATATTGTATTTGTTGAGTGGGCATAGGTTAACCTTAAGTACATTTAAAGAACGATGGATTTAAAAATTTGTCAGTTGTTTTTTTACATGCTATCTTACTATTGTCATCAGTACAATTCATTAGGGAAACTAGATTTTGCAAAATGTTGAATCAATTATTCATGCACGCTGGATTATTCCAGTTGAGCCTGAACAAACTTTTTATGAAAATTATTCATTGGTAATCGAACAAGGAAAAATACTTGATATTCTTGCTACAAAAAAGTGTCACAAAAAATATCAATCAGCAATTGAACATCATTTAAACACACATGCCTTAATCCCCGGCTTTATCAATACCCATACCCATGCAGCAATGAATCTGATGCGTGGTATTGCTGATGATTTACCACTGATGGAATGGCTTTCTGAACATATCTGGCCTGTTGAAGCCAAATATGTAGATTATCAATTTGTTAAAGACGGCACAACTTTGGCCATCGCTGAAATGCTGCGCTGTGGCACAACAACTTTTAATGATATGTATTTCTTTCCTGATGCAGCAGCAAAAGCGGCACAGGAGGCTGGGATAAGAGCCTGTGTTGGTTTAATTGTTATTGATTTCCCTTCTGCCTGGGGTAAAGACAGTGACGATTATTTGCACAAGGGTCTACAATTACACGAACAGTATCGAAACCATCCACTCATCACTACCGCCCTGGCCCCTCATGCACCGTATACAGTATCAGATGAACCATTGAAAAAAATTCAGTCCTATGCAGAAAAGTTAGAAATTCCTATTCATATGCATTTACATGAAACTGCTGATGAATTACAACAGGCTATTGCCAATGATGGTATGCGTCCTATTGAAAGGATGGAGAAATTAGGCTTATTATCCCCATTTTTAATGGCTGTACATATGACTCAAATCGATGACAAAGATTATAAGCAGCTTAAGCGTTATGGCGTCAACATTATTTATTGCCCTGAATCAAATTTAAAACTCGCCAGTGGTTTTTGCCCCATTGC
Source organism: Pseudomonadota bacterium (assembly GCA_015222495.1). GTDB lineage: Bacteria > Pseudomonadota > Gammaproteobacteria > GRL18 > GRL18 > GRL18. The sequence goes on along the minus strand of JADFVK010000248.1, from coordinate 580 downwards.
AGAACTCCATAAACATAAAATCAATATCGCTATTGGTACAGATGGTGCCGCCAGTAACAATGATCTGGATATGCTCAGTGAAATGCGTACTGCAGCATTATTAGCCAAAGCCATAGCAAAAGATCCATCTGCCGTTCCTGCGCATCAGGCTCTGAGTATGGCAACCATTAATGGTGCTAAAGCTTTGGGGCTGGATCATCTGACTGGTTCTTTAAAAAAAGGGAAAGTTGCTGATATTACTGCCATCAATCTGGATAGCATTGAAACACAACCCGTATTTGAACCTATCTCCAGTATCGTATATTCATCAAATAGAGAACAAATCAGCGATGTCTGGATACAGGGCAAACATCTTCTGAATAATCGTAAACTTACTACTATTGACGAAAAACAAATAAAACAAACTGCTAGGGAATGGGGTGAGAAATTAAGCCATATTTAATTTTCGTATATTCAGTCTCTTTTACAACCGAAAGAGACAGATCAAAAGAAGGGAATGGCATTCGGGAATATGAGGTTTAAGACGTGCTTCGGAGTATGGTGTTCTATTTCAGGGGACGCTCAAGGCCATCCATGGCAC